>JAKAJF010000056.1 GCA_021813875.1 bacterium
CAGTATCATTGCCATCCTGATTGCGATTCTGCTGCCGGCCCTGGCCAAAGCGCGGGAACTGGCCAACCGGGCGGTCTGCATGGCCAATGTGCGCGGGATCATCCAGTCCATGGTGACCTATGCGCAAACGAGCAACGGTACGTTCCCGGCGACTTTGAGCAACAAAGACTACTCGGGGAGCACGTGGGGCTGGGACTACGTGAATATGCCAACGGAGGCGATGGGCTATGCCGGCCTTGCCGCCGGCACCGAGAGCGCGTTCCGGCAGCTTTTCGCCGACGAGCGCTTCCAGCCTGACCAGATCAAATTCTATCCGACCGTAGTCACTAAAGGCAGCCTCCTTTATAGATGGTGGCGGGCGGGAAGATATAAGCCCTATTCCGGCAAGCAACTTGAAGACCTGATCATCAAAGCCAAGGGGGAGGTGCCGCCTTACGTGCGCATCATCCGCTTGATCCGGGACATTCCGGCCGAATCGATCCTGGCCGGTAACAAGATCACCAATCTGAGGCAGGTCTTGGAGCAGAAAGGTGTCAGCTGCGATTGCATCCGTTGCCGAGAGGTCAGAGGGGGGAGTCTGGAGCCGGAAGATCTTAGGCTGCGGCTCATCAATTATCGGGCCGCCGCCGGCGAAGAATTTTTCATCGAGGCGACCAACAAAGAGGAGAGGACGCTCTACGGTTTCTGCCGCTTAAGATTGGTCCGGCAGGACAAAGACGGCCCTTTTCGTCTCCGGGGAGCGGCCCTGGTCCGTGAGCTGCATGTCTATGGCGAATTAGTGCCCCTGGGAAAAGGGAGGAAGGTCCAGCACGCCGGCCTGGGGAAGCTGCTCCTGGGCCAGGCCGAAAGGATCGCCCGCGAGAACGGTTTTAAAAAAATGGCCGTCATCTCGGGCGTAGGCGCGCGCGACTATTACCGCAAACAAGGCTATAAACTTAGCCGCAGTTATATGGTAAAATTGTTAACATGAAAGAATATTTTTCGGGCCCCGACCTCTCTGGAAGCGACCTGCAAAAAGTCAAAGATTATATCGAATCCTTCAAGGCGGACAAACTGAAAGAAGTCGAAGCTTTGAAGCGGCAGGGAAAGGAAGAAGAGGCAGGCATCTTGGAGGAGCATATTTTGCACGAAGCCCGAGCCATGGAAGAAAATCCGCACGGAGTCTTAAAGCTGCTGAAAGAAGGAAGAATCGGCAAGTTCGAAGACAAAAAGGCCGCTTCTTAAAGAAGAAGCGGTCAGCGATCTTTTCGCAGTCTCAAGGCGAAACAATCCGGAACCGGGCCTCCGATCAGCCCCAGGGCTTCGGCGGCGATCTTCTTGAGCCGGCCGTTCAATTCTTGCAGACCAGCCCTGATCTTCTCTCGAGGCAAGCCTTGGTCGTTGAGCTGCAGATAAAGGCTGCCCGCGCGGATGAGCTCGGCTTCTTTCTGGAGCCTTATCCATCCGGGCGTCCTTAGGACCTTCCCCGTCCCCAGGCAGACCGGACATAGGGGCACGCCCTCGCCGCCCTTTTCGGGATCGGCATCGAAATCCAGGTACATGCCGGGGATTTCTCCGGGCAGGGTGTTGCAGCGGAAGCATTTAGAATCCATCCTGTCCTCTTGAAAAAATTTTTAAAGAGCCTAATATTACTTTAATCTCCAGCCATTAATTTTTTATTAAAAATATGAACTATAAATTTTTGCCCCAGGAAGACCAGGACATCTTTACCGCCATCAAGAGGGAGGAAGCGCGGCAGAGCGAGGGCATGGAGCTGATCGCCTCGGAGAATTACGTGTCGGCGGCCGTACTCGAAGCCATGGAGAGCGTCCTCAACAACAAGTATAGCGAAGGCTATCCCGGGCACCGTTATTATGGGGGGCAGGAATTTACGGACGCGGTCGAATCGATCGCCATCGAGCGGGCCAAAAGGTTGTTCGCCGCCGAGCACGTCAACGTCCAGCCGCTTTCCGGCTCTCCGGCCAATGCCGCCGTCTATTTCGCTTTCCTAAAGCCGGGCGACAAGGTCTTGGGCCTGAAGCTCGACCACGGCGGCCATCTGTCCCACGGCCATCCGGTCAATTTTTCCGGGATGCTTTATGACTTCGTCCAGTATGAAGTCGACCCGGCCACCGGCCTGATCGACATGGACCGGGTCCGCGAAATAGCTTTGCGGGAGAGGCCGAAGATGATCGTGGCCGGCTTCAGCGCCTATTCGCGCGAGATCGATTGGGTTCGTTTCAAAAAGATCGCCGACGAGGTCGGCGCTTTCACCTTCGCCGACATCGCTCATCCGGCCGGCTTGATCGCCGCCGGTGAGCTTTCGAATCCGACACCGGTCTTCGACGTTGTCTCGACCACCACCCACAAGACTTTGCGCGGCCCGCGCGGAGCCATGATCATGTGTAAAGAGAAATTCGCCAAAGAGATCGACCGGGCCGTTTTCCCCGGCATGCAGGGCGGGCCCCACGAGCACATCATCGCCGCCAAGGCGGTCGCTTTCGGGGAAAACCTGGCTCCGGAATTCAAGGAGTATGCCAGACAGGTGATCAAGAATGCCAAAACCATGGCCGCGGAATTCTTGGACGCCGGCTTCCGGGTCATCTCCGGCGGCACCGACAACCACCTGATGGTGGTCGACATGACCAACAAAGGTTTGTCCGGCAAAGAGGCCGAGGCGCTTTTAGACAAGGTCGGAATCTCCGTCTCCCGTTCGACCATCCCCAATGATCCCAATCCGCCCATGAATCCGTCCGGCGTCCGGTTCGGCACGGCCGCCATCACCACCCGCGGCATGAAGGAAGAAGACGTGGAAAAAGTGGTGGCTTGGATCGAGGGAGCCATCGAAGCGAGAGCGGACGAGAGCCGGCTCGATAAGATCCGGGAAGAAGTCAAAGAATTCTGTTTGAACTTCCCTATCCCGGGAATTTAACTTTATGAAGATCATCGACGGCCGCGCTTTGGCGGAAAAGATCAAAGATGGGATTGTCAAGGAAATCTTGGGCAAGGAATATTTTAAGAAGGCCGAGGAGGAGGCTTGCGCCTGCGGCCATGACCATGGGCACGAGCACGGAAAAGAAGAGGCCGAGAGGAAGAGTGAGATAATCTTAAATTGCCAACGGCCGAACCTGGCCATCATCCTGGTCGGCAACCGCGAAGATTCCGCCCTCTACGTCTCCTTGAAAGAGAAAGAGGCCAAAAAGGTAGGCATCGATACCCATATTTACAAATGTCCGGAAGACATTACCGAGCCAGAAATTTTAGAGATGATCGACTACCTCAATCAGGACGACCTGATAGACGGCATCCTGATCCAGCTTCCCCTGCCGAAGGCGTTGGACACCGACAGGATCATCGCCGCGATCGATCCGGGAAAAGACGTGGACGGTTTCCATCCGGACAATCTGAAGCTCTTGTCCGAGCATTGCGTCCGGGGCGGATTGCTGCCGCCGGTTTTCGAAGTGGTCTTGGAGATGCTCGAGAGCATCGAGTGCGGGCTGGAGGGCAAGAAGGTGGCCGTCCTGGCCAATTCGGAAATCTTCGGGGTAAGTTTGGCCAGAGTCTTGGAATGCAAGGGTGCCCGGGCCGAAGCGGTTTATGGCAATGATAAGGATCTTAGGAAAGTGACGTCCGAAAGCGACATTTTGATTTCGGCCGTAGGTAAGCCAAAGTTTATCAAGAAGGACATGATCAAGAAGGACGCTGTCATCATTGACATCGGCATCAGCAAAGAAAAAGGAGCCGTTTGCGGAGACGCTGATTTTGAAGACTTGGAAAAGAAGGCAGGCTTCATCACGCCCGTGCCCGGTGGTGTCGGACCCGTTACCATCGCCATGACTTTCCGCAACACTTTGAAATTATTTAAAAAGAGGCATGGGAAAGCTTAAAATCACAATCGAAGACGCTGGTCGGCGGCTGGATAAATTTTTGGCCGAACGGTTGCCTGAACTTTCTCGAAGCCAGATCCAGAAGCAGATAAAAGAAGGCTTGGTAACCGTGGACGGCCAGAAGGTCGCCCCCCATTATTTCTTGAAGGAAGGCGACGAGATAGAAAGAACCCTGAAGAGCGCGACCCAGGAAGAAAAGAAAGCTGGGTTGTCGACAAAAAGATTCAGTTTGAGGATAATCGCCGAGACTCCGGCCTATATCGTCGTCGACAAGCCCGCCGGTTTAGCCGTCCACCGATCCGGCAATATCCAGGGAGAAACTTTGGCTGATCTGCTTTTGAAGAGATATCCGGAGCTTGAAGGCGTCGGCGAAGACCCGGCCCGACCGGGCATCGTCCATCGGCTCGATAAAGATGTCAGCGGCTTGATGGTGGTGGCCCGCGACCAGGAGGCGTTTAAGAAACTGAAGAAGCAGTTCCAGGGCCGCTCGGTGGAAAAAGTTTATCTGGCCCTGGTCTATGGACATCTTGATAAAGAAAGCGGCACCATCAATTTTCCCATCGAACGCTCAAGTTCCGGCCGCCGAATGGCCGCCCTGCCCCTGACGCGGAAGGGCGAGGCCAATCTTGAAGGCCGCGAAGCCATCACCGAATTCAAAGTTTTGAAAAATTTTATCAATTACGCCTTTCTGGAAGTCAGGATCAAGACCGGCAGGACCCATCAGATCCGCGTCCATCTGGCCGCCTACGACCATCCGATCGTCGGCGATGACCTATATGGGACCAATAAGACCAAATTGAAGAACAAAAAATTTAATCTGGGAAGGGTCTTTTTGGTCTCGAGCCGGCTGACCTTCAAGGACGCGGAGGGCAAGCGGCAGACCTTCGAGATCGACCTGCCGGAAAGATTAAAAGAAATTTTAAAAGAAGTTAAATAATATGATCATCTCTATCGGCGGCACCGCCGGCTCGGGAAAATCTACCATCGGCAAGCTGCTGGCGGAAAAGCTCGGCTGGCCGCGCTATTATATCGGCGGCTTGAGGCGGCAAAAAGCCCGGGAGCGTGGTATGACCTTGGCCGAATACAACAAGTTGGGAGAGACCGATCCCTCGACCGATTTCGAGGTCGACGAGTATCAGAAAGAGCTGGCCCAAAAGGAGGACAGCTTCATCATCGAAGGCCGGACTTCTTGGTTCTTTATCCCGGAGTCGATCAAGATTTTCGTGACCGTCAGTGAGGAAGAGGGGGCCAGAAGGGTCCTTAAGGAACTCCAGGAAAGTGACCGCAGGAACGAGGATTCGGAGCTCCAAACTCTTGAAGATGTCATCCTGAGCCATCGAAAAAGGATCGAAAGCGACAACAAGAGGTATCAAAAATATTATCATATCAGCGTGTATGATCCGGCCAATTATGATTTTGTCGTCGACACGACCGACTTAAGCCGGGAGGAGGCTTTTGCCAGAGTTTTAAGCTATATCCAGGAGCGGCTCAGGTAGGTTGACAAAAGTCCGGACTTATTGTAACATTTAGCAAGATAAGGCTTTTAGAAAGTTCCAATAAGAACCAATAGAACACGAGTTCTTATTTTTTATTTTTAAACATATGGCAGAAGAAAAAAACGCACAAAACGAAACCGTCGTCCTGCCGGAAATCAAACCGGGCATGACCATCCGCGTCTATCAGAAGATCAAAGAGTTGAATCTCAAGGGCGAGGAGAAAGAGAGAGTCCAGTATTTTGAAGGCATGGTGATCGCCAAGAAGCATGGCAAGGAAAAAGGCGGCACCATCACTGTCAGAAAAGTGTCTGACGGCGTCGGCGTCGAGAAGATCTTCCCTTTGAATCTTCCGACCATCACCAAGATCGAGATCAAGAGGCAGGCCCGCGTCAGGCGCGCCAAGCTGAGCTTCCTGAAGACCGGTACTTTCAAGAAAAGGTTGAAAGAGGTCAAGAAGAAAGTTTCCAAATAATCTTCACCCTTAAGGGTGAGCTTGGGCGAGTGGTGAAATTGGTATACACGCAAGCTTGAGGTGCTTGTGGGAGCGATCCCGTGGAGGTTCAAGTCCTCTCTCGCCCACCCGTTTTCGGGAGGGCGC
>JAKAJF010000057.1 GCA_021813875.1 bacterium
CCGATTTTTCGGCTTGGCCGTCTTTCTGGGTTTCAAATTGAAATATACCGTCTGGCCGGTCATCGCCATCTTGGTGGGCGCCATTCTAACCGTCCATATACCTTCTATCCGACAGAAGGTGCCGCTCTCCATCATCATCTTATTGCTGCATCTCGTCGCCATCGCCGGCCTTTTGAGCCTTTTTTTAACAGGCCCCGGAGCTTGGGCCCTAGATAAGGAAAAATATTGATATGATCCTTTTTATCATCGGCCGCCTCCTTTTTGGCGGTTATTTTCTCCTGAACGGTTATAATCATTTTGCCGGACTATCGGCGATGTCTGAAGCCGCCAAGACCAAGGACGTGCCTTGGCCGAAAGCCGCCGTCATCATCTCTGGCATCTTGTTGCTCTTGGGCGGTTCGGGGATGATCTTGGGCATCTATGTTCCCCTGGCGGCGCTGGCCCTGATCTTATTCCTCATTCCCGTCACTTTCAAGATGCATGCCTATTGGCGCATGACGGATCCGGGCGAAAGGATGGTCAACAAGATAAATTTCGCCAAAAATTTGGCCCTCCTAGGGGCCGATCTCATGATCCTGTTCATTCCTCTTCCCTGGCCTTATTCTTTATAAATTATGAAATATGACGTCATCATAATCGGCGGCGGCATCACCGGAGCCTCTCTTTTCTATGTCTTGAGCAATTATACCAATATTGATTCTTTGGCCCTGATCGAGAAGTGTCCGGACCTCGGCCAGATTAATTCGCGGGAGACCAACAACAGCCAGACTTTGCATTTCGGGGACATCGAGACCAATTACGACCTGGAGAAAGCCAAGGCGGTCAAGGAGGCGGCTACGATGATGGAAGCTTATTTTGAAAGGAAGATCAAAGAAGAAGAGGGGAACATCTTTATCAAGACGCCTAAGATGGTCCTGGGGGTGGGGCGGCCGGAGGCGGAAACGCTCAAGAAGAGATTCGAGACCTTCAAAGACCTATATCCTGATCTGAAGATCCTGGACAGAGAGGCGATCGGGAGGGTGGAGCCGGAGATCCTGAACGGCCGGCCGGAGGATGAGGAGATTTTAGCCCTCTATTCGGAGAACAGCTACACTGTCGACTTCGGCCGCTTGGCCGGAAATTTCGTCCATAATTCGCTCGGGCAGAGCGACAAGACCACCGATATCTTTCTCAAGACCAAGGTCAAGAAGATAAACGATTGCGGAGAAGTCTTCGAAGTGGTGGCTGACGGCAGGAGCTTTTACGGCGAGACGGTAGCAGTGGCGGCCGGCGCCCATAGCCTGCTCTTCGCCAAATCTTTGTGCTATGGAGAAGAGCTTTTCTTATTGCCTATGGCGGGAAATTTTTATTGTTCCAAAAAAAAATTCTTAAGAAGCAAGGTTTATTCCATCCAGGACGAGAAGCTGCCTTTCGCAGCGGTCCACGCCGATCCTAACATCCGCGTTCCAGGAGAGGTGCGTTTCGGTCCGACCGCCAAAGCTCTGCCCATCCTGGAGAGAGGGAATCTTTACACCCTGAAAGACTTTTTCAAGACCAACGGCCTGGACTTGAGGATGGTCAGAAGCATCGTCTCCATCCTTTCGGACAGGACCGTCTTCAGATTCGTCCTTAAGAATCTCCTTTATGACCTCCCTTTCTTCGGCAAGCTGGCCTTCGTGAGGACGGCCAGAAAGATAATACCCTCTTTATCTTATCGGGATCTTAGTTCCGGCAAGGGCCTCGGAGGCATCAGGCCCCAGCTCATCAATAAGAACACCAGAAAGTTGATGATGGGGGAGGCGGAGATCCTGGGCAGGAACATCATCTTCAATGTCACTCCCTCGCCGGGAGCGACAGCCGCCTTGAAAAGCGCGGAACATGGCACCAGAAAGATCATCAATTTTTTGAAGGGTTATTTCGCCTTCGAAGAAGAAAGATTCAAAAAAGATTTTTATGAATAGGTTCAATCAATTCTTCCTCTCCGTCTTGTTGATACTCCTGGCTTTCAGCGCCGTCTTCTGGGGGTATCTCAATTATCAGGGCTTCGAGGAAAGATTATACAAAGACAAGATCGCGGTTTGCGGACAGTTGAGGGACCAGAACAGCCTGAATATCTGCGTGGAAAAATTCGAGACTTTCCATCTGTTCCTCTTGCCGGGAAATTTTATCGAAGCCAGGAAGCGGGCGCGGAAAGAATATTTATATTGGCAATGTTACGAAGAAGAGATAAAGAAAGGCACTGACAGGGGAGAGATACCGGCCAAATGCAGACAGTTCGCCGAGCGATCCGTGAAGTAGCTTCACAAGGTTTTAATCCGGTTCCTTTATAATCAGCTTCAACATTTATTCAGCCACCCCGAGCATGTTTAAAAAAAAGCTGAAGTATTTAAGGAGCTACCTTAAATATAAAGATAAAATTTATTCCTATTTTTGGTATCGGACCGGCGGCAGGCAAGAAGTGGCGGAGGATCTTACCCAAGAAGTCTTTTTAAAGGCCTGGAAGGAGTATCATCATTTCCTGGAAGGTAGACCTTTCCAGTCTTGGATTTACAGGATAGCCCACAACCACCTCATCGATTATTACCGGACCTCGAAGAAGAATTATAAGTTGGATGACATGACCAGATCATTATCCGCCAAAGACAATAAGACCTTCGAATTAAAACAGCTTCTGGACCAGCTCCCCGAGAGAGAAAGAGAAATAATTATTTTAAAATATATTTTTGGCTATAACTACGAGGAAATAGGGGAGATGACTAATCAATCCAAGGGTTCCGCGAGAGTTACAGCGCACAGAGCCTTAAAAAAGTTAAGGATCAAAAATAGCGAAGAATATGAGGTACCATGAGAAGACGCAGGCCACATTGTTTCCGCTCCGGAGACTTGGATTATTAAGGACTTGGAAAATCTTTTGGAAGATTCTTTCATCTAAGAGGCAGGGATTTTTCCTCGTGGGGAATCTGGCTTATTTTTCCAAGGATAAGAAAAAATAAAGGGAAAGATTATGCGCCCTATTTGGACAGGAATCATCAGTTTCGGCTTGATAAACATTCCCGTGAACCTTTATGCCGCCGTCCAGGAAAGGCGGCTCGACCTGGATTATCTGCGTAAATCCGACCTTTGCCCGATCAAATATCTCAGGGTCTGCAAAGCTACCGGCGAAGAAGTCCCTTATAAAGATATTGTGCGTGGCTACCAATATCAGAAAGGCCGTTACGTGGTCCTGGAAGAGGACGATCTAAAGAGGGCGGCTGCCAAGAAGACCCAGGCCATCGAAATAATAGAATTCACCCCGGTAGGAGAGATCGGTCTGAAACTCCTTGAAAAGCCTTATTATATAGAACCGGCCAGAGAATCTCAAAAAGCCTACGCCATCCTTAGGGACGCCTTAAAAAAGACGGGCAGGGCCGGAATCGCGAGGTTCGTGATGCGGACGAGAGAATATTTAGTCGCTCTACTTCCGGAAAAAGATCTGTTGGTCTTGGAGCAACTCAGGTTCATAGAGCAGTTGAAAAATCCGGCCGAGCTTGATGTTTCCAAGTCCGGCTATACCGAGAAAGAGCTGGGAATAGCCGTCCAGCTCGTGGATAGATTATCCGTACCCTTCCGGCCCGAAAATTACCCCGATACTTATAATGAAGAATTGAAAAAAATAATCAGTCAAAAGATCGAAGGGAAGATGCCGGAAGTCCCTGAAGAAACCTTCTTCCCGACGGCCGTCCCGGACATCATGGCCAAATTAAAAGAGAGCCTCGAGCAGGCAAGAAAGAAATAATATGAGCCTTGAAGAATATAAGAAAAAGAGAAATTTCCAAAAGACTTCAGAACCGTCGGGAGGCGGGTGCGGGCGCGGGGAAGGGCTGAAATTCGTCGTCCAGAAGCATGAAGCTTCCCATCTGCATTATGATTTCCGCCTGGAGGCCGGGGGAGTGCTGAAAAGCTGGGCCGTTCCCAAGGGGCCTTCTTTGGATCCAGAAAAAAGATCGCTGGCCATCATGGTCGAGGATCATCCGCTCGATTATGCCGATTTCGAGGGAGTGATCCCCGCTGGAAATTATGGCGCCGGCACTGTCATGGTCTGGGATGCCGGCCGCTACTCCGTGCCCGGACTGGATCGGGCGGAGAGCGAGCGGAAGGTTTTAGAGGGCATTGAAGCCGGTAACTTTTCTGTTTTTTTAGAAGGTTCAAAATTGAAAGGCGAATTCGCCCTGGCCCGGGTGAAAGGCAAAGAGAAAGATTGGCTGCTCATCAAGAAAAAGGATAGATATGCCGGCAAGGAAGGCGAAGCGTCCGACCGGTCCGCCAAGACGGGCAGGAGCATGGAAGAGATAGCTTCCGCCCGCCCGGAAACCGTCCCCGAATTGGATGAGCTTCCGGAAGAGGAGGCGCCCGACAAGATAAGGCCGATGCTGGCCAGATCCGTCAAGGATCCCTTCGACCGGAACGGCTGGCTGTTCGAACTCAAGATTGACGGCTATCGCGCCCTGGCAATCGTCAAGGAGGGGGTGGATCTGTATTCACGGAACGGACTCTCGTTCAATGAGAGATTCTCTTCTTTGGTCCCTGAACTTAGGAAGATGGATTTTCCAGCCGTCCTTGACGGCGAAATCGCGGTTTTGGACGAAAGAGGCGCTCCAGACTTCTTACTCCTCCTGAGGTTTATCAAGGAAGGCCGAGGTTCGCCGGTATTCTTCGTCTTCGACTTGTTATATTATCAGAACCGCAGCTTGCTCAACCTGCCCCTAAGGAGACGGAAGGAGATCTTGAAAAGAATTTTGCCCATCTCTTCCTCTTTGAGATATTTGGATCATGTGGACGACGAAGGAGTCGCTTTCTTCCGGCGGGCGTCCGAGGAGGGGGTTGAAGGGATCATGGCTAAAGATTCCTCGAGCCCCTACCTTCCGGGCGAGAGATCTGGATATTGGCTCAAGATAAAATCCCACCTTACCCAGGAGGCTGTCATCGGCGGATTCACCGAAGCTCGAGGGGGAAGAAAGTTCTTCGGCGCCTTGATATTGGGCGTTTATGAAAAAGGTTCTTTGGTCTATATAGGTCACACCGGCGGCGGTTTTGCCGAGGAGCAATTAGCTTCTTTGAGGTCCAGGCTCGACCAATTGCGTCAGGAAGATTGCCCTTTCGAGACCGAGCCCAAGACCAACGCTCCGGCCACCTGGGTCAAGCCGTCCCTGGTCTGCGAGATCAGGTTCGGCGGCTGGACCGAGGAGGGAGTGATGAGGCAGCCGATCTTCGTCGCCTTGAGAGAAGATAAATCCCCCTTCGAAGCGGCCCGGGAGATTCCTGAAGAGACCGAGGAAGCTTTGAAAGATATGGAAGATCTTAAATTTGAAATCAGCCATCCCGACAAGGTCTGGTGGCCGGAAGAAGGTTATAAGAAGAGAGACTTGGTCGCTTATTATGAGGCCATGGCGGATACTATCCTCCCTTACCTCAAAGACCGTCCCGAATCCTTGCATCGCTTCCCTGACGGGATTGGCGGCGGCGGGTTTTATCAAAAAAATATCATTGACAAGCCGGATTGGCTCCCTACCATAAAGATCTTTTCCGAATCGGAGAACCGGGATATCAATTATCTGATCTGCCAGGATAAGGACGCCTTGATTTACATGGCCAATCTCGGCTGCATCGAGATCAATCCTTGGAATTCCAGGATCGATGGCTTGGATAGCCCTGATTATATGGCCCTCGATCTCGATCCGCAGGATTTAGGCTTCACGGAAGTGGTCAAGGTGGCTCTGGCGACGCGCGACGTCTTGGAGGATATCGATGCCAGAGGATTCTGCAAGACCTCGGGGGCGACCGGGCTCCATATATACGTACCGATGGCCGCCAAATATAATTATGACCATGAACCCGATGAGCATTCTTAGCTTAAGGGTCGTTTTCCACAGTCTAATCATGCTTATTCATGAACCA
>JAKAJF010000058.1 GCA_021813875.1 bacterium
ATAAATTTTCTTAAAAAAAATAAAAATCTGCTGGCGCAGACTTACAAAAATATCCTTCGGGAGGAAAATTTCCGTCTCGGCGGGAGATTAAGCTTTTTCAAGCGCCCGCTGTCTGCGACTTTGATTAGATTTATAATAACATAGATAAAAAATCTGTCAATATCGTCCCACCTATTTCAAAAATTGGGCCTTGTTTCTTTTATGTTCCTCAAAAGTCTTGCTGAAGACGGTCCGGCCGGTCTTATCGGTCAAAAAATAATTAAAATCCGTAAATTTCGGATAAATAGCGGCTTTGAGGGCGTTCAGGCCGGGGTTAGAGATGGGCGTCGGGGGCAGGCCTGGATGTTTGTAAGAGTTATAAGGGGAATCGAGATCCAGATCCCTGGAGGTGTGCGAGGCCACGTTATCGTCCAAGACATAGCTCAAAGTGGCGTCGGATTGGAGCGCCTGGCCGGCCTCCAGCCTTTTCCAGAAGATGCCTGAAACTACGGCCATGTCCTCAGGAGTCTTGACTTCCTTTTCGATCAAGGAGGCCATGGTCACGATCTCATAGACGCTCTTGTGCTGGGCGCTGATATCCTTCCTCATCTGGGGCGTCAGCTTTTTCCCGAAATTATCCAGCATCTTGCCGACTATATCCTCCACCGTAGCGTCCTTGAAGACTCGGTAGGTGTCCGGGAATAAATAACCTTCAAGCCCGGCCACGGCCGGCCTGTCGGCCAGAAAATCATATTTCTTGTTCCAGACCCGCGACGAGGACGGACCGACGGCTTTCAAAAAATCATCCGAATTGGCCCGGCCTTGGGCCTCGAGATATCGGGCGATTTCCCGACTGTTCCAACCTTCGATGATCTTCACAGTATCCTCATTGCTCAAAGCCTCTCCCCGCACCAGGACTCCGGCAGTCTCTTCGATATTCATCGAAGGACTGAGGGCATACTCGCCGGCCTGAAAACGCGATTCTATCCCTTTCTGCCAGACATAGACCTCAAAGAAAAATTCGGACCGGATCAAGCCCGCCTTAGCCAATTTCTCTCCGATCTTCTTGATGCCTTCGCCCTTGGAAACGGTAAAATTGACCGTCCTTTTGTCGGCTCTGGCCGCCGGGATATAAACCTCCCCCGCATAAACCGCTCCCGAGATGAAGATGAGCGAAGCTATGATCAAGGAGAAACTTTTAATTGTTTTTACCATTGTTATATAAGAGGCACGAATAGGAAGCCGGGGAAAGATTCTTCTTCATATTCGTTCTCATTAGCTCTGTCGATGACCGCGATCTCCTGGCCCTGGCCCGGCTTTCCGACGGGAATGACCAGCCGGCCGGTGATCTTCAATTGGTCCAGAAGCGGCGCCGGGACTTGTTCGACGGCGGCGGATACCAATATTCTATCAAAGGGGCCGAATTCCGGCAAACCCTGCCGGCCATCACCTTCGAAAGTTTTGACGACTCCTTTCTTTAAGAAGTTATATTTGGAAATATTTTGGTCGCCGAATTCTTTCAGCGCCTTGAGACGCTCGATGCCGAAGACCGCTCCGCGCTCCCCGACTATCTCCGCGAGCAAGGCGGTCGTCCAGCCGGAACCGCTGCCGACGTCCAAGACGGCATCGCCCTCGCGCGGACCGAGATTTTCGAGCATGAAGGCGACCGTCAAGGGCTGGGAGATGGTCTGACCCTCGCCGATCGGCAAGGGGAGGTTGAGTCCGGCCGCTCCCCTTTCCTCTTCTCGGACAAAATCTTCCCTTTTGATCTTCCGGAAGGCCTGGATGATCCTCGGAGTCTTCAGATATCCCTCTTCGATTAGCTGGTCGATCAACATACGAGAGGGATATTATCCATCTTTTATGAGCAAAGAATTAAATCAGGCTCCTGCCGGTCATTTCCGGCGGCCGCTCCAGGCCCATGAGATTCAAGATGGTCGGCGCGACATCGGATAATATGCCTTGGGGCTGGAGAAGGCTCAAGTCTCCGCTCAGGGCGTCGGCCCCGCCCAGGCGTCGGCCTTCGAATTCACGGCTGACCAGGATGAACGGCACGGGGTTGGCCGAATGTTCCTTGTCGATCATGCCCGTCTGCATATTGAAGATCTCTTCAGCGTTACCGTGGTCAGCCGTTATCATGATGCACCCGCCCTTGGCCAAGACGCCATTGACCAACCGATTCAGGCTTTTATCGATAGTTTCGGCGGCCTTGACGGTCGCCTTCAGGTTGCCGGTATGACCGACCATATCGGCGTTGGCGTAATTGATGAGCATAAAATCATATTTATCGCTCTCCAGCTCTTTCAGGAATTTATCGGTCAGCTCCACGGCCGACATCTCCGGCTTCAGATCATAACTGTCCACATGGGGCGAAGGCACCAATTCGTGATCTTCGCCTTCCGATTTGGCTTCGATGCCGCCGTTGAAGAAATAGGTGACGTGGGCGTACTTCTCGGTCTCGGCGATCCTCAATTGCTTCAAACCGGCCCCGGAAATGACTTCGCCCAAGGTATTTTTGATGTCTTCCGGAGGGAAAGCGATCTCGGCCGGGAGATCTTTCTCGTATTCGGTGAAACAAACGAAGAACAGATCTTTCAGGTACTCGGGGCGCTCAAATTTATTGAAGCTCGGCAGGACGAAAGCTTTGGTCATCTCCCGGGCACGATCGGCCCTATAATTGAAGAAGATAACCGCGTCACCCTGGCCGATGATGCCGCCACGTCCGGAAGCATGATCCCCAATGATGGTGGGGACGAATTCCTCGTCGTAAATCTTTTTCTTATAGCTCTTCTCCAGAGCCTCAACCGGACTGGCTTCCTTATTGCCCTTGTTCTCCACCATGGCCGCGTAAGCCTTTTCTATCCTGTCCCAATGGTTGTCGCGGTCCATGGCGTAGAAGCGTCCGGCCAGAGTAGCAATCTTGCCGATCCCATATTCGTTGGTGAACCGCTCGATATCTTTGACAAAGGTCAATCCGCTGTTATAAGGCGTGTCGCGTCCATCCAGAAACCCATGGATATAGACCTCTTCGATCTTCTCTTCCTTGGCCAGGGCGATCAAAGCCTGCAGATGCTCTATCGAAGCATGGACGCCGCCGTTCGAGATCAGTCCCATCAGATGCAAACGTGATTTATGCTTCTTGACATGTTCCAAGGCTCGCGACAGGACCTCATTCTTATAGAAGCTATTGTCACTGATGGCCTTGTTGATTCTCGGTAGATCCTGATAAAGGATCCTCCCCAGGCCCAAATTAAGATGGCCGACTTCACTATTGCCGTTCTCTCCCCAAGGCAGGCCGACCGCCTCTCCGGAAGCTCTCAAGGTCATCGAAGGATATTTAGAGATCAGCTCCTTGATAAAAGGAGTTTCGGCCTGGGTCAGCGCGTTGCCGCTATAAGGCTGCATCACTCCCCACCCGTCCAGAACCACCAAGACAACGGGCCGTGGACGTTTAAGTTTTTTCACTAGATCCATATGTTATTTTTTGATTAAAGATTTACCCGTCATCTCCTTGGGCTTCTTCCGGCCCATCAGATCGAGGATGGTGGGAGCTATGTCCCCCAGGCATCCATCTTTTGATAATTTACTTTCCACCATCCGATCATTGATCAGTATGAACGGGACTTTATTGGTCGAATGCTGGGTATCGATCTCACCGGTCTCCAAATTTATCATCTCTTCGATATTGCCATGGTCGGCGGTAATTATGGCCGTCCCGCCCGCTTCCAGATATTTCTCCGTGATCTCCCGGACGAAACCGTCCGTATCGGAACAGCACCTGATTCCCGCCTCCAGGTTACCGGTATGGCCAACCATGTCGGGGGCGGCGAAATTCAGGACTGTGAAATCGAACTTCTTATTTCTTAAATTGCCAAGAACGGTCCTGACCAAGTCGCCCGAACTCATGTCCGGAGTCTCGTCATAGGAGATGACGTCCGGAGACGGCAGGATGGTCCTGGTCTCTCCGGCGACCGGATCGGCATAACCGCCGTTGAAGAAATAGGTGACGTGGGCGTACTTCTCCGCTTCGGCGATATATAACTGCTTCAGATCAGCCAATTGCATGGGCAGAGTCTCACGCAAGTCCAGGCCGGGATAAGCGGACAGGATACTATCAAGATCGGGTCCGAAATCGGTCATGGAGATGAAGCGGATATCTTTCAAGACTTTCTTTCTTCTAAACGAACCCGGATTCTTCCTGTTGAAATCCTTCTGTACGAAGACTTTGGTCAATTGCCTGGCCCGATCCGACCTTAGGTTGAAAAAGATGATGCTGTCCCCGTCCTCTATCCTGGGCGTCTCCTTGCCGTCCCTTTCAATCACGTAGGGTTCGATGAATTCGTCAGACTTTCCGCTGTTGTAACTTTCGGTGATGGCCGCCTCGGCGCTTTCGGCCTGCCGTCCCGCCCCCGAGGTCAGGGCGTCATAAGCCGCCTCGTTCCTCTCCCACTTCTTCTTCCTGTCCATGGCATAGAACCTACCTATAATGGTGGAGATGACCTCTCTATCCTTGAAGCTTTTTTCCAGAGTATTGACCATCTTCAGAGCGGCGTACTTGGGAGAATCGCGGCCGTCCGTAAAGAGATGCAGGCAGACATCCTTTATGCCGTTGTTCCTGGCAAAGATGATCAGGGCCAGAATGTGGTCAGGATCGCTGTGGGGACTGGAACCGCTCGAAAGCATGCCCATGAGATGCAGCCGGGATTTGCGCTTCTTTACGTGCCGGATCGCGTCCAGGAAGGCGGGGTTCTTGAAAAAAGTACCATCATTGATGCTTTTGCTGATCCTGACGGCATCCTGCTCCACCACCCGGCCGGCTCCGATATTCATGTGGCCGGCCTCGCTATTTCCCACCTGTTTGGGAGGGAGGCCCACGTATCTGCCGGCGGCGGACAATTCGGTATATGGATATCTTTTAGCCAGGCTTTTTATATAATCGGTCTTCGCCAGACCGATGGCGTTACCCTTCTTTTCCTGAGAAATTCCCCAACCGTCCAGGATGACAAGAATCATTGGCAGATTATTCTTATTCATCTTTTTTTATCAAATCTTCAATTTCCATCAGACGGTTATACTTGGCCAGTCTCTCCCCTCTCGACAGGGAACCGGCCTTGATATAATCAGCGCCCACGGCGACCGCCAGATCAGCGATGAAATCATCATTGGTCTCTCCGCTCCTATGGGAGACCATGGTTTTGTAATTATGTTTCTGGGCCAGCCTGACGCATTCGACCGTCTCGGTAAGCGTCCCCACCTGGTTCAATTTGATCAAGATGGCGTTGGCCGCCTTCTCCTTGAGGCCTTTGCGGAGGCGGTTGATATTGGTGACAAACAGGTCGTCGCCGATAAGCATCATCTCTTTACCCAATTCCCGGGTCAGTTCCTGCCAACCTTCCCAGTCATCCTCGGCCAGCCCGTCCTCGATTGAGATGATCGGAAATTTCCTGAACCACTCATTATAGAGCCCGATCAGATTATCGGCGCTGAAATTGGCCCGGTCCAGACGGAAGATGTATTTTTTCGTCTCTTTATCATAAAGGCCAGAGGACCCGACGTCGATGCCGAGGCCGACATCTTCTCCGGGTCGGTAGCCGGCATTGATGATGGCCGCCATGATGAGCTCGATTGCCTGGATGCTCGAAAAAATATCCGGCGCGTAGCCGCCTTCGTTGCCGACATCAGTATCCAGGCCGGCCGTCTTAAGAACTCTTCCCAGTTCGTGGAAAATTTCCGCGCCCACCCTCACCTTCTCTTTGAAACTTGTTTCCTTGAGGGGCATGATCATAAATTCCTGGAAGTCCAGATTGGTGTCAGCGTGCTTGCCCCCGTTGAAGATATTGAAAGAGGGGGTGGGCAGGCTATATTTCTTGCCAAAAT
>JAKAJF010000059.1 GCA_021813875.1 bacterium
TAATAAAAAATTAATTTTCGCGACTGAAAAAATCTGTAATTTTAGCTATTTTGTTAAACGGAAAACTAAGTTTAGGAGTGAAACCCCAAAAAGATGACTTTTAGCAATCATTGTAATCATAAAGGACTCTCCTACAATTTAATTTCCCGCCTAAACGCGGGCCAGAACCAATAAAATTGGCCTTTTTTCGTTGCGGAAGTAAAAGTTATGGTTTATATTGCGAGCGCGATAATGGCTGTCATTGGTTTTTTTGTCGGCCTTTTCGCCTATCGGGTAAGGGTCAGGACCAAGGTCGGTTCGGCCGAAGCCAGGGCGGAGAAGATCATCGCCGAAGCCAAGGCCAAGCAGTCTGAGGCCTTGCTCCACGCCCAAGAAAAGGCCTTGGGCATCATCGAAGAAGCCAAAAAGGAAGAAGAGCGGAGGCGCCAGGAAATCAACAATCTCCAGTCCCGCCTGGAAAAAAGAGAGACGGTCTTTTCCCAGAAGCTCTTAGAGCTCCAGGAAAAGCAGCAGGCCCTCTACGACAAAGTCAACAAGGTCGAAGAGAT
This sequence comes from bacterium, assembly GCA_021813875.1. GTDB lineage: Bacteria > Patescibacteriota > Patescibacteriia > Patescibacteriales > JAKAJF01 > JAKAJF01. Next base: position 549 of record JAKAJF010000059.1, read on the forward strand.
CAAAGAAAAGATCAAGAGGATCAAGGAAGAACAGCTGCAGAAGCTGGAGAAGATCGCCGGCATGTCCAAAGATGAGGCCAAGGAAGTCCTGTTCCGCAATCTGGAAGAGCAGACCAAGGAGGATCTGATGGTCAGGATCAATAAGCTTGAAGGAGAGGCGAGCGAGACCGTCGAAGAAAAGGCGCGCGACCTGATGGCCAGTGCCATGCAGAGGCTGGTCTCTTCCTGCACCGCCGAAATCACCACCACCAACGTCGACCTGCCGTCGGATGAGATGAAGGGTCGTATCATCGGCCGCGAAGGCAGGAACATCAAGGTCATCGAGCAATTGACCGGCACGGAAATCATCGTCGACGATACCCCGAACGTCATCACCGTCTCCGGCTTCTCGCCCATCAGGAGGCATATCGCCAAACGCGCGCTGGACAGGCTGATCCTGGACGGCCGCATCCACCCCACCAAGATCGAGGACGCCATCGAGGAGGCCAAGAAAGAATTGGCCTTGGACGTCAAGAAGGCCGGCGAGGGCGCCATGTACGAATTAGGCATCACCGGCTTAGATCCCAAATTGGTCCAGATCATCGGCCGCTTGAAATACAGGACCAGTTACGGCCAGAACGCCTTGCAGCACTCTTTGGAAGTGGCCCACCTGTCCGCCCTTTTGGCGGAAGAGCTGGGAGCCGACGTGACCTTATGCAAGAAAGGCGGCCTTTTACATGATATCGGCAAGGCGGTCGACCACGAGGTCCAGGGCACCCATCCGGAGATCGGCAAGAACATCGCCCAGAAATTCGGCCTGCCCCAGGAGATCATCGATCCCATTGAGACCCATCACGATGATCGTCCGCGCGGACTCATCTCCGTCATCGTCAAAGTGGCCGACGCCATCTCTTCGGCTCGCCCGGGCGCCCGCCACGACACCTACGAACGCTATATTCAGCGTCTGGAGGAACTGGAAAAGATCGCTTCTTCCTTCGAGGGCGTCGAGAAGGTCTACGCCATCCAGGCCGGCCGCGAAGTCAGGGTCTTCATCTCTCCGGAAAAGATCGATGATTTGGGCGCTCATAACCTGGCCCGCGACGTCGCCAAGAAGATCGAGCAGGAATTGAAATATCCGGGAGAGATCAAGGTCAATGTCATCCGCGAGATGAGGGTCACGGAATTCGCCAGATAATTGATTGAGAAATTATTAAGAGAATCCTATAATATGAATAGGGTTCTCTTTTATTATTCACCACTTGTTAGAGATTGCTTCGCTGGCGCTCGCAATGACATATTTTTTTGTCATCGCGAGGAGGAGTGGAACGACGACGAAGCGATCTTTTGGAAATATGCTCAAAATTCTTTTTATCGGCGATACGGTCGGCAAGATCGGCCGCCAGACCCTCAAGAAAATCCTGCCGGGAATCAGGAGGGAACATAAGCCCGACCTGATCATCGCCAATGCTGAAAATATCGCCCATGGCACCGGCCTGTCGGCCGCCACTCTCGAGGAAGCCATGGACGCCGGGGTCGATCTTTTTACTTCCGGCGACCACGCCTTCGATAAAGAAAAAGGTTTTTTAGATTGCCTGAACAAGGGATTGCCCATCATCCGGCCGGCCAACTACCCGTCCGGCGTCCCCGGAGAAGGTTATAAGACGTTTGAAGCTAAAGACCGGAAGATCTTAGTCATCAATCTGCTCGGGCGGGTCTTCATGGGCATGGATTATGATTGTCCGTTCCGGAAATTGGACGAGATCCTTTCAAATTGTCCCAGAGAAGACTTTTCTGCTATAATAATAGATATACACGCCGAAGCGACCTCGGAAAAAGTAGCTTTTTTCCATCACGCTGACGGCCGGGCGAGCGCGGTCTTAGGAACCCATACCCATGTAATGACGGCCGACGGCCAAGTTTCCAAGGAAGGGACCGCTTTTTTGAGCGACACGGGCATGGTCGGCTTCGCCGATGGCTGCATCGGCATCAAGAAAGAAAACATCTTGAAGACTTTCCTGACCCAGATAAAATATCCTCATGAGATCCCTGAAGCCGGGCGGACCATCTTTAACGCCATCCTGGTCTCGATAGATGAAAAGACCGGTAGGGCCCTGGGAATCACCCCCATTATTAAGTTCACCCATATAAAATAAACTTATGAATATTGAGGAAATTTTTAAAAAGGCTTATGACCAGAAGGCTTCCGACGTGCATCTCGTCGTGGGCAAGCCGCCGATATTAAGGGTTGATGGTGAGCTTGAGGAGATCTCCGGGATCAAACCTCTCTCCAAGAAAGACCTGGAGCAGATGGTTTTTGAGATCTTGAATGACGAGGAGAAGAAGAAGATTGTGGCTGAAAAAGAACTGGACTTCGGGTTCCAGAACGACGGCAAGGCCAGGTTTAGGGTCAACCTCTTCTATGAGAGGGGCAATTTAGGCCTGGTAGCCAGAGTCATCACTGATGAAGCCCCCACCATTGAAAGCGTCGGCCTGCCGGAGGTGGTGGTCAATCTGTTGAATCTGAAGCAAGGCTTGATCCTGGTCACCGGTCCGACCGGCTGCGGCAAGTCGACGACCCTGGCGGCCATGGTCAATTACTTGGATAAAAATTTCAATTATAATATCATCACCTTGGAAGATCCGATCGAATATCTCTTCAAGCCGGAAAAGAGTATCATCGTTCAGAGGCAATTAGGTTCCGACATGGTCACTTTTGCCGAGGGCTTGAAACATGCCTTGAGGCAGGACCCCAATGCCATCATGGTCGGTGAGATGAGGGACTTGGAGACCATCGCCACCACCATCACCTTGGCCGAGACTGGCCATCTGGTCCTGGCGACCCTGCATACTTATAGCGCCGCTCAGACGGTCGACCGTATCATCGACGCCTTCCCGCCGCATCAGCAGAACCAGGTCCGTATGCAATTATCCATGACTTTGGCCGGAGTCATTTCCCAGAGGTTGCTGCCGAAGATCGACGGCGGCCGGGTAGCGGCCCGAGAAGTCATGATCAACATCCCCGCCGTCTCCAACATCATCCGCGAAAATAAGATCGCCCAATTGAAGACGGTCATCGAGACCAACGCCAAGGACGGCATGATCAGCATGGACCAGGACCTGAAGCGGCTTTATAAAGAAAAACTCATTTCCAAAGAAGTGGCCCAGGGCCAGATGACTAATCCGGAATTGCTCGAAAGAATAAAGATATAAAAAATGTCTCCTAAGAAAGCTCTTCTCATCCTTTCGGCCATCCTCCTTGTCGGCGGGGGTTTTTCGCCCTTCTTTATCGGACGGCTCATCCCAAAGTCAAACTTCAGGAAGGAGCCGTTTCCGACCAGGTCCCCGAAACTCGCGAGGGATTGATCCGGCAGAAAATTGATGAAAAATTCCGGCAGCTGGATGCCAAACCTCAAGAAGTCCTCAAGAAAGAGGGTTATACCCAAGAAGAATTGGATTTTATCGCCAATCCCAGACAAGAAGCCATCAAAGAGCTTAACTTGGCCGCCACCTCCACGGTTGCCACTTCTTCCAGGCCGAAGATCTATACCCAGGAAGAGTTGGACGCGATCGCCAATCCGTCTAAATAAAAATAAATGGAAAAAAAGACGATTAAAAATTTGATAAATCTATTGATCGTTATTTTTATAACTTTGGGGCTCTCCATCTCTCTCCAGTCGCTCTTGGCCTCTTGGTCGGTGCCCACCCTCCCGGCTCCGGGCTGCAATTCCGGCGATCCCGGCTGTGACGCGCCCCTGAATATCAGCAATACCGCCCAGCAGAAGGCCGGCATGCTTCTCCTTAATACCGGCGGCAGTGCCAACGGCCTGATCGTCCAGTCTGGCAATGTCGGCATCGGGACCACGTCCCCCGCCCAGGCATTAGACGTTTCGGGGCAGATACACGCCAGCGGCGATGTCTGCACCGACCAAGGAGGAGGAAAGTGCTTGAGCACGGCCGGCGGTGGAGGTAATCCAATAGCGGTCAATCTGATCAATAATCCCTGCCAGGGAAATGCTGCTTGTACCGGCGATTCCTCCAAAGACGATCTTTATGGGGATGTCTTAAATTGGACCCAGCCGAATACTTGGTCGGGCGCAGGCTGCACTAATTATAAAAACAATTACGATCCGACCATGACCGATACTTGTGATGGCAACATAAATACGCGCGGCTGGATTAATTGCGGCGTCAACGATGTTCTTACTTGTTTGCAGACCTGGGAGTATTGGGATGGATCCCGCCACCATTGTGACCGTCAGACCATAACCTGCAGAAAGGGGTTGATCGATGTGGTCGGTCCATAGTTTTTGTTCTAAAATAAGAGGATTTTTGAACTCTTGACAATATTTTTTATTCGTATATAATATTTATATTGTCAAAATTTAATTATTTATGTTAAAAAGACATTTATTAATTAAAGCAAAAAGCGGTTAAGACACTACGGCGATTTTAAAGTGTTTTAAACCGCCCACAAGCGGTTTTTTGTTTGACAATTAGAGATTGAAAATTGGTCCTGCCGAAGGCGGAGCCAATTCACAGTTTCTATATGAACTTTGACAATTCACATTGTATTTTTTAGCATCAACTAATTCACCCCGTTAATTTTCAAGGAAATTTAATGGGGCAAACACTTAAAATCAAAAGTGTGGAAAAATCTCGTAAGGGTATATGGTGGATGCCTTGACATAAAAAGACGAAGAAGGACGTAGCAGCCTGCGATAAGCCGCGGTGAGGTGGCAAGCAACCTTTGACCCGCGGATCTCCGAATGGGGTAACCCCCTCTATTGAAGATAGAGGAAGCTCAGCCTTTTAGGCGAGCTGGAAGACCCGGTGAACTGAAACATCTTAGTAGCCGGAGGAAAATAAAATAATAATCATTCCCTAAGTAGTGGCGAGCGAAAGGGGAGAAGTCTAAACCCAAATAACTGAGAAACGAGCTTGGTTCGCCAAGTTTGTTTCAGAAGGCTCTGGAGCCACATGTTTTTTCGGTGTTGCAAGACGGAGCGACCGTTACCAGATTAACGGGGCGAAGTAAAAAAAGACCTTTCTTAGTCGAACGAGTTGGAAAGCTCGGCCAGAGACGGTGATAGCCCGGTACACGAAAAGATTGGACTCTTCGTAGCTCATGTTCTTAAGTAGGGCGGGACTCGTGAAATCCCGTTTGAAGCCAGGTCGACTATGACCTAAGACTAAATACTTCTTATGATCGATAGTGAACAAGTACCGTGAGGGAAAGGTGAAAAGCATCCCG
>JAKAJF010000060.1 GCA_021813875.1 bacterium
GGCTTCAAGGTGGTCAGGACCGGCTCTTCGGTGAAAGACATATGGACGAGCTTGTTCACAAACACTTGCTCGATCCCGTCCCCATAATAGCGGTAGCCGACCTTGGCCGCTTCCACCTCGATGCCTTTCTTGCGGCAGGCGACGAGGATGGAATTCTGCTCCGGGTCGACGACTCCGTTATGGTACATGACTTCAAGAAACTCACCCGCCGGCATGGCCGGGACGATCCGCTCGATGAGCGGATCATGGAAGAGGCCATATAAGATTTCGGGGTTGAAACCTTCCGCAGTTTCCAGATTGAAGATCTTGAAGATCTTCTCTCCGCCTTCTTTCGATCCAACAATGACCCTTGTTATCATTTTACCTCCTCGATTCCGAGCATCCTGTAAGGGTTAGAGTGCATGCACCTGACCCGGCCTTCCCGCAGATAGATGAGGCCGTGGGCGACCAGGTTCAAGACATAAGCTTGCCAGGCCCGTTCTTTCTCGTTGACCCGGGCCGCCAGCGTCTCTGGCGTATCGTTCTCGCGGATCGAGACCGGCAGCCGGAGGATGATCGGTCCGCGGTCATACTCCTCCGTGACGAAGTGCATGGTCACGGCCGATTGCTTCAGCCAGCCCTCCTGATAAGCCCTGACGACCGCCTCGTGGACATGATGGCCATACATGCCGGGTCCGCCGAATTCCGGCAGAGGTCCGGGATGGATGTTGATGGTCCGCGCCGGGTCGAGACCGCGGACCGGCTTCAGCCAGCCCGACAGCATCACGTAGTCGGCCCGAAATAACTTCTCCACTAAATTCCGGTAGTCTTCGGCCGCGAACGGCCCCGGCCAATGGATGAATTTCACCCCCAGCCTTTTAGCTCTCTCATAAACCCCGCCTCGGGCGTGGTTCGAGACCGCGCCGACGATTTCGGCCTTCAAAACGGCCGGTTCGGTACGGGAAAATTCGACCAATTCCTCAAAACCGGAGCCGCCGCCTTCGGCGCTCCCTGAAGCGAAGACCAAGATTCTCGGCGATCCTTTCTTCATTCCTTTATCCTTTCTTTTTGAGTGGTTGTAAAAGGGCAAAATAAAAAGCCAACCCTCCTTATGATAAGCCGATAGGGCCGACTTTTGGTGCTTTTAAATTAGCCTGTCCGGGCCTAAAAGTCAATTCCTTAATTTGGATTTAATCCCGAAGCGAGATAATGAAAAAAATTAAAATTTGAAGCTGCTCATTTTAAAAAGGAGAAGAATGGCGATCCGATACATCAAGGAACAGTTGGAAGAATATCTGGCCCGCGGCACGGTCACGGGCAGGATTCTTCTGTCGATCCGGAACAAGCTCGAGGGAGGGACGCTCATCAAGGAAGGCGAATACTACCGCTGGGACGATGACCGGGGCCTGACCATCCTTTTTCATTTTGATTCGGTGTCGCCAGATGAAAAAAATATCCGGGGCAAATTGAAAAATTTTTTACTCAAAAGGACCATCGATACTTCCCTCCGGCTGGCCCTGGACGACTATCTTCATGGCGGCAAATTTTCCTTGAAAGATGAAAAATATATCTTCTTCGATCCGGATAGAAGGATTATTATTTTCTTTCCGCTCTCGGCCGTCATCGCCGTCACTTAAAGGCTCTCAAGAGTCTTTTTTAATAAAAAAGCTTTAGTTCTTTCTAAAGCTTCAAGGGTTCGCCTCGCTTAAGGCGCACATGTAACCTTTTTTATAATTTTTAAAATGAAATTTCAGATCTCCCTTCTTTCCACCTTTAGAAGCCTCAATGCGCACCGAGCCGTCCTCTTCCAGGCCGGGCAGATAAAGGAAGACTGAAAATGAACCGTCTTCATTCCGGGTGATAAGAGCTTTCCCGGGCAGGTCCTGAGGAAATTCCGCCCGCTCGAGCTGCCGGCCGGCGGAATCATAGACCGCCACCGCCAATTTTTCCGGCGCAGGTTCGAATTTCAGCCTGACCTCTTCGATCTTGCTGTTCCTGAGCATCTTGAGGCTGGCGTCCACGAGCTTGGGCCCGCTCGGGGAAGCGAAGGCCGGTGAAACAAAAAGCAAAGCCAGAAGCAAAAACGATGTTTTCATCCTTCTCCCTTTCTTTTGCTAAAGTTGACAGGAAAAACCTCCTCTCTTGAATGATCAAAAATAATATAAGAATTTATCAAAAAATTCCCTTCCGGTCAAGAGCGCCTGCGGGCGGCCAAGACCAGCTTGATATCTTCCCAACTCGCTTCTTCTCCCAGCCGCTCCTTGATCGGCGCCAACTTGTCGGAGCCGGCCTGGGCGACCGCATCCAATATCGACTTCTGCTTCTTCTTTCCGACCAACCTGTCTATGTCGACGGGTAATTTTTTTTCGAGCAAGAAACAAAGATGTTCCACGATGGTCGCCGTCTTCAAATCCCGGCTTTTGGCGATCTCTCTGATGTCCAAACCTTTATTATAGAGATCAAAGGTCTCCAGCTGTGTCAGTTTGGTGGGCAATTTGGCTTTTTGCGACTTATCCTCTTCCGCCTCCAGGATTTCCGGGGCCGCTTCGACGGGCTTCCGCCCGGCCAAAGACCGGCCGGACAAGATCCTCCGCGGGCTTTCTTTTTTGGGAACGGTTATCTCTCGGCGGACGGGCCCGTTCAGACAATTGTCGCATTTCTTGCAGGCATGCAGGCTATGGTCCCCGAAATAATCCAGGATGAAGGCTTGTCGGCAGCCGAAGTGATAGACATACTCCTCCATCTTGTCCAATTTGCCATAAGCCTTGCGCGCCTTCTCTTTCAGGGCGGAAAAATCGATCTTCAGCTCTTCCGCCGGCTCCCGTTTCAGAATGTTGATCTCCGTGCCTTTGAAAGGCGGAACGTATTCGGCCGCGCCTTGCTCGGCCAGCTTTTTGAAGAAGCGCACCAGCGCCTCTTTCTTCAGCCCGATGATCTCGGCGGTCTCGTCCAGATTGACCTGCCAGCCGCTCCTCAGCTCTTCGCCGAAGCGCGCCTCCAGTCTTTCCAAGAGCTCGATCTGCTTCTTGGAACGGACGCCCAGGGAAGCTTGGATCTCCGCGAACCCTTTGAGAAGCTTCACAAAAGCGTTGTTGGTCTTCTCTCGGGATCTCGAGACGTACCCTTCGTGTTCCAGGATCTTCAAGGCGGTGCCGACCGCCATCTCCGGAATGTCATCGGAGAGCATCTTGGACAGCTCGGCGTAGGTGATCAAGACCGAGTCGGAGCCGAAATCCTTCAAAATCTCATAAAGCTCGAGAATGGTCTGAGGAGGAGGATTGTCTCCCTTGATAAAAAATTCTTGGAGATACTTGTCGCGCGGACTATAGAGGATCAGGCAGAAGCTGGGCTTGCCGTCGCGGCCGGCGCGGCCAGCCTCCTGATAGTAGGCCTCGATGGTACCGGGCATGTCGTGGTGGATGACAAACCTGATGTCGCGCTTGTCGATACCCATGCCGAAGGCGTTGGTGGCCACGATGACTTTGGCCTTGCCGGACATGAAATTATCCTGCACCCACTTGCGGTCCTCCGGCTCCATGCCGGCATGATAGACGGCCGCCTCGATCTGGTTCTCTAAGAGCAGGGACAAAAGCTCGTCGGCCCGGGCGCGGGTACCTACATAAATGATGCCGCTCGCCTCGGGCATGCTCCGGACGGCGTCCAGGATGATCTGCGCCTTTTTGGCGTTCGAAGCCTGGATGGCCCCGAACTGGAGGTTGGGACGGCCGAAACCGGTAACGATAGTGTCAGGATCGATGAGACCCAGCTGTTTGATGATATCTGTTTTGACCTCGGGGGTGGCCGTGGCCGTCAGGGCGATGACGGTCGGATGGCCGAGCTTTTCGACCGCTTCCCGGAGCCGCATATAGCTCGGACGGAAATCATGGCCCCATTGGCTGATACAATGGGCTTCATCGATGGCGAACAGGCTGACTTCGATATTCTTCAGAGCTTCCAAAAATTCCCGATTATAAAAACGCTCGGGAGCGATATAGAGCAGCTTGAATTTCCCCTGTCTTACGCCTTCAAGACGGCTCGCGCTTTCGGCGGGAGAGATCGAGGAGTTGACCAAGGTGGCCGGGATGCCGATCCGGTTAAGCGTGTCGACCTGGTCCTTCATCAGGGCGATCAAGGGCGAGACGACGATGGTCACGCCCGGAAGGATCAAGGCCGGCAGCTGATAACAGAGCGACTTGCCGCCGCCGGTGGGCATGATCACCAAGGCGTTCCGGCCGGCCAGGATGTCGTCGATGGCCCGCTCTTGGCCGGGCCGGAAGGCTTCGTACCCGAAATGGATCCTTAAGGGCTCCCTCAATTGTTCTTTGGCCTTGTCCATGCGAAAAAGAGTTACTAAATAAATAAATCATAGCCGATGGCCGGAGGGAAAGCAAGCTCCTCTAAAACTTTTCTCTTAAAAAAGGTATACTACAAGAAAGATATGACTACTCCAAGCCAGACGGCCCCTCAAGGACTGACCGCCAAAGAGGCTGGCCGAAGATTAAAACAATACGGCCGGAACGTGGTTACAGAGAAGAAGAGGATCGGACCGGTCCTAATCCTTTTGGGCAAGCTTAAAAATCCTCTCTTCATCCTGCTGATCGGCATCTCCGTCGTCTCTTTTTCCGTGGGCCAGCGGATGAGCGGCTCGATCGTGTTGGCCATGGTTTTTCTTTCGGCCCTCCTGGATTTTTTTAATTCTTATAAATCCCAACGGGCGGTCGAGAAGCTGGCCTCGCGCATCGCCACCACGGTCACGGTCCTGCGGAGCGGCCGGAAACAGGAGATCGATTTCGCCGAAGTCGTGCCCGGGGATATTATTTTCCTATCCGCCGGCAGCATCATCCCGGCCGATTGCCAGATCCTTGAGAGCGACGATTTTTTCGTCAACCAGGCGGCCCTGACCGGAGAGTCTCTCCCGGTCGAGAAGCTGGCAGCCTCCGGAGGCGGCCAGGCGGACGCCGCGGGACAAGACCTGGTCTTCATGGGGACGAGCGTGGTCAGCGGTTTCGCGACCGTGCTGGCCCTCCAGACCGGGCCGCGGACAGAATTCGGCAAGATCGCCAGAGATCTGGAAAAAGCGGAGCCGAAGACCGATTTCGAGATCAGCATCACCAAGTTCAGCGTCTTTATCATGAGGGTCATGTTCTATATGGTCAGCTTCGTCTTTGTGGTCCTCCTGATAAAAAATTCTTCTCATCTGGATAAGAACATCATCATCGAAGCTTTCTCTTTCGCCCTGGCCATCACCATCGGCGTCACCCCCGACATGCTGCCAGCCATCATCACCATCGGCCTGAGCAAAGGTTCGCAGGCGATGGCCAAGAAGGAAGTCATCGTCAAGCATCTATCCTCGATCGAAAATTTCGGCAGCATGGATTACCTCTGCACCGACAAGACCGGCACCTTGACCAAAGACCATATCTCCTTGGTCAAATATGTCGATTACGCCGGCCAAGAATCTAAAAAAGTCTTGGAGCTGGGACATCTCTCCAGCCATTTCCACACCGGCATCCAAAATCCCCTCGACAACGCCATCAATGAATACAAAGAGATCGCCGTCAAGAGTTTTAAGAAGATCGATGAGATTCCTTATGATTTTTCCAGAAAAAGAAGCTCGATGGTCGTCACTCGCGGCGATCAGAGGCTCCTCATCACCAAAGGCGCGCCCGAAGGAATCATGAAGATCTGCGATCAAGGTGAATTCGACGGCCGGGTCGAGACTTTCGGCCGGCGGCAGAAGGAGATCGAAGAACAGTTCAAGCGCCTGAGCGGAGACGGCTTC
>JAKAJF010000061.1 GCA_021813875.1 bacterium
AGTTGTGGTCAAACGTTATGTTGAGAACCAGCAACACCACCAGATAGAAATGCCTAAACTTCCACTGTAGTATCAGCCCGCGTAGCGGGCAAGAAAGAAACCACCGGCTTATGCCGGTGGTTTTCATTATTAATGAGCGAGACAAATAAGAATGGCAACAGGCGTCTGATCGGCATGAACAACCGAAAGGCAGATTCCACACTAATATCGAGCTATTCATTTACGCTTGACCCAGTTGGCAACAGGACTAAGGCAAGCGTGAACGAGCCGCTTCCGCCCGCGCTCCTGAACCTGAACCAGAGCTACACCTACGACGATAGCGGCAGGATACTGACCGCCGGGCCGACGAGCTATACCTTCAGCAACAACGGAAACACAGTAGCCGCCACGGGCGGCGGCATTGACGCTACCTATTTCTACGACCCTGAGAACAGGCTGAAGCAGCTGACTAAGGGAACGGATACCTACCTGTTCGCTTACAACGGCACTGGCAACAGGCTGAAGAAAACGGTGAATGGCGCAGAAACGCGATACATAGTTGACGTGTCCGGCAGGCTGTCTCAGGTAATTGCGGAGACTGACTCAGCAGGGGCCACCACTGCTTATTATGTCCACGGCCTGGGCTTAATCTCGAAAGTTAACACGGATGGGACGCATAGGTATTACCACTTCAACCCCCAAGGTGCTACAGTCGCCATTTCTGATGACAGCCAGACAATCACTGACTCCTATACCTATGACGTGTTCGGGAAGCTGACTGGCTCAACCGGCTCGACCGAGAATCCGTTCAAGTACCTTGGCCAGTTTGGGGTGGCGGATGATGAAAATGGTCTGCTTTATATTCGGGCGAGATATTATGAGCCGGAGTTGGGGAGGTTTGTGAGTAAGGATACTTACCCCGTAAAAGAGAGGAATACACAAGGATTGAGTAAGTATGGTTACGCGATGAATAATCCGATCGTCATGTTGGATATTAATGGTTATTGCCCGCAAAACGTCAATTATATCGACACGTCGGACTCTGACCATAAACCCATATTTGACCAAAGTGAACCAGAAAAATACCTTGCCATGGATAGTTTAGCCGGAGTCTTGCGTAACGATGGAAGCATAAAAGTAGAATTGATTAATAATTCACTTTCGTTGGTTAAAGATTTTTCTGTTGAAGCAAGTGGGAGTGCAGGCTTTTCTATAGTGAATACGGCCACAACTTATACAGAAGCTTATATGGAAATAACGTATGCTCAATGGAAAATCTATCAGTCAGCAAAGCAAAACATAGATAACTATTCTGGAATGGTAGCTGATGGAGAGTGGCCATTAGATTTTGCTGAAAATTATTTGCTTAACAGTAGCGGAATCACCTTAACAAGCAAGGAAGACGAAGCACTCTTGGATTTATTCAGGCAAGAAGTTCTTGCAAAAAAGAGAAAATAAACTCCAGATGACTCTGGATATTAACAAGGTTTAAAAAACATGCTAAGCTTTAAATGCTTATAACGCATTAATTATTAAAACAAAACACTAATTATGAGGCTAAAATTCATAATTTTCTTTGCTTCCTCTTTACTTTTGCTTTCGGGATGTTCCGCTAACCGGGCCGCTAATTCACCGATTACAAATGAAGGCCCTACTGATGATATGCACAGGTACTGCAATAAAGAATCAATAGCTATTTGGGAACGCGTTATTAATGAGAAAAATATTAGCCTGTGTATGACAATAGGGACGATACGTGTAAAAACAAATGCGTTGCTCATATAATAAAATATCCAGATGTTATTTGCTACCACCAACCTGAAAATAAAAAAGACAAATGCTATTCAGATATGGCTAAAGTAAATCATGACGCTCGTATTTGCAATAAAATTCTTGACGACAAATTGCGAATTGCCTGTCTTGAACAAGCCAAATAATCAACTGAGGCGCGGATAAATGGCCGCTAAGGGCAAAAATTTCTCCATAACCATAATAGCCTTCCTCACCCTCATCAGTAGCATTCTGCCCATTTGCGGCCATGCTGCTGATTTTGTTTATTCTTACGACTCCCTCGGCCGCCTGGTCTCGACCGGCATTGCAGGTGGGCAGGGCGTGGGATATTCCTACGACTCCGCAGGAAACAGGTTAACCATTACCTCGGATACGACCCCGCCCACAGTCCCTGTCGTAACCGACGACGGACAACTCAATAAAGAAAATCAATTTAGAGCGGGAGCTTTTCATCTCTCTCATATCTGAAGACATAGACTTCACCATCGCCGATGCTCCACCATTCGTCGGCCCGAAACTTGGCCTCGTCTAAGATTTTCGGGAAGGCCCACCAATATTTGTTAAGCACCAAGTAGCCTTCGCGGACCCCAGCCAGATCCATGGCCTTATCCATGGTCTCCCGGCTCGGCTTATCATAGACCATGGCCAAATAGTATTGATAGAGCGGGCCACCGGTGGGGATGGGGTAGAAGAAGACGGGATCGGGAGCAGGTTTGGAAGCGCAATCAGAGGTCTCTTTCAGGCCGCAAGTGGCCGGAGCCGCCTCGACGCTTCCGGATTCATGAGGTTCGTAATATTTTTTGAACCCGAATTCCCTCAAGGCGCCGGCGCTCACCTGCTGGTCGGCCAGGACGATATAATCGCCCCTGTGCTCTTTATCGATCAGGCGGACGGCCTCAAGGTCGCTCCGGCCGGTGGACAGCCCGCGCGAATTGAAATAATTGTCGAAGCGAGGGTAAGTCAGATAAAAAGAAGCGGTTATCAGGAATGCGAGAAGGCCGGCGAAAGGAAGGCGCAGATCCGCCCCTCGAGCCAGCACTTTCGCGATCATCCCTCGGAGGGCGGAAAAGACGAAGGGCGCCGCGAATAGGGCGGAGAGGATCAATACCCGGCCGGCATAATCTTCACGCTCGTAGCTGATCAAGAATCGGAAAGGCAAGGTCAAAGTCAGGAGATAGGCCAGGAGCAGGGATAAGGACAGATAGGCGAATATGGCCGAGAACTCCTTGTCTTTCCGCCGATAGAGGAAAAATCCGGCCACGGATAAGATCAGATAGATCGTCTGGAAATTGAACCCATAGAGATAGGTGAAGTTGAGAAAGAGATTTTCCTGGCCGGCCAGATCCATCCTGAAGGAAGAGAAGATGTCTGCCAGGCTTTTGAAAATATCGAAGGAGGCCGGACTTCCCGAGTAAGACTTCTCAAAGAGATAAAAAGCGAGCGGCAGAGCGGCCGCGGTAAGGACGGCCAGGAGCGGAAAGACGAATTTCTTGGCCTTGCCCATCTTCCGGCCGACAGTCAGGAAGAGGGCCAGGGCGAGTGCCGGAAGGCCGGCTATCGGATGCGTGAGCAGGGCGGCCAGGGCGAGGAGATAGATGAAAGCGATCTCAAAGCCGGAGCCGGCCCGGGGGGCGAGGATGATGGCCGACAATAAGAAAAGATAGGCCAAATTTTGCGGGGTAGTCAGGATGAAGATCGGAAGCGGGATGGCCAGGACGGCTAAGGCGGCCAGGGCGGTCGTTTTTTTATCTTTGAGGAGGGGGAAGGAAACCGACAAAAGGAACGGCAGGTAAAGGGAGGCCAGAAGGGGGACCAGGACCTTGTCCAACCTTATGATCGATATGTAAGTCAATTTATGAGCGATGACCACCAGGGCATATTGGCCCAGGTAATAAAAAGGCTTAGGCTCGACCGAGCCGGTCTTATCGATCAGTCCCATGGTGGCTTGATGGATGAAAGGGTCGAAGCCGTAGCCGATCTTATAAATGATCAGGGCGACCGAGAAAGAGAGGAAATAATGTAAAGAGAGGAGGAAGGACGGGAAAGTCCGCCGTCGGGAGATGATCAGAAGCAGGATGGCCGTAGCCAAGCCGTAAAGGATGAAAAAATAGGCCGGCAAGACCGTCCAAGGCGAGATCAGGGCCGCCGAGGAACGATGGAGGAAGAGGATATAGACAGAGACAAGCCACAGACCGAGATAGGTAAAAGCCAAGACCGGGCCGCCGGCAGCCGTTTCAGCTTCCTCGGCCCCGGTCTCTAAAAAGTTGTTTTTTTTCCAAAAAAATTGTAGAATAAAAAAAATGACCAAGGTCAGAATCAGGGTCAGGGCGATTCCCAGAGCGTTCAAGGAATAGATCTTATAGACCGAACCGCCCAAAAAAGAGATGAGACTGATCACCTCTAAGAGATAGAACAAGCTTCGATCAAAATTTTTTTGGATCTTCATCTTTTTGGATTTTTCGGTATTATTATCATAACATAAATTATGCCGATTTCCACCTCCCATGACTCCCATCATCGGGAATTCGAGCCGGCCGAGAAAATCTTCTGGCACGACAAGCTCTTGGCGAAAACCTTTTTGAAGCTCTTTCCCAAGAGCCTCATCCCCAATCACCTGACCGCTTTTCGTTTCGCGGCCACGCCTTTCGTAACCTTCCTGATGTTTTATGATTATTATTATGTCGGCTTGGTCGCTTTCTTGCTGGTGGCCTTCACCGACGCCCTGGACGGTTCCATGGCCAGGACCAGGAACCAGATCACCGAATGGGGCAAGATCTATGACCCGCTCGCCGACAAGGTCCTGATCGGCAGCATGGTCTTCGCCATCGTCCTGAAATATATCGATTTCTGGACCGCCATCATCATCGTCCTGATAGAGATCATCATCATCGTGGCGGCCTGGATAAGGAAGAGGGAAGGACGGGTGGTGCAAGCCAATATCTGGGGCAAGATCAAGATGAACCTGCAGGTCTTGGGAGTCGCTATTTTGCTGTTCTCGGTAATTTCCAAAATTGAATTCCTGCTGCCGCTCGCTTCCGGGACCCTTTATCTGGCGATCGCTTTCGCGGTCGTCAGTCTGCTGACTTACGGCATCTGAAATTATGGCAAAATTTAAATTCTTCTTCTTTGAATACTGGCATTACGCGGTTATCATCCTGTTAGCCGCCGCTTTTTTTATCGGCGCCTCCGCCTTCAATTTCTATTCGCAGAGAGGTGGCTTCGTCAAATGGCTCTCGCCCGACGAGACCGCCAATTATACCTTTGCCAGATTATACGCCCAGACCGGAGGTTTGACCATCTTTGAAAGATATAATCTCGAAGCCCAGGAAATCATCCACCCCAGGAGCTTCCGGAGCGACTATGGCACCCTGAAACCGGTCAGTTTCCTCGGGATCATCCTGATCTATGGCAAAATCGGCTCGCTCCTGGGAGTCAAAGCGATCCCTTATCTGACACCCTTCTTCGGCGGCATAGGTATCATCTTCTTCTATGGCCTGGTCAGGAAGATCTTCGGCCGGTCGACGGCCCTGATCTCGGCCTTCTTGATGACCACCTTCCCGGTCTATCTTTACTATTCCGCCCGCAGCATGTTCCATAATGTCCTTTTCGCGGTCTTTCTGCTCGGAAGCCTCTACTTCGCCTGTCTGACGCCCGAAAAAGAATACGGAGGCCGGCGGAAACGCCTGATCGCCCTGGCTTACGCCGCCTTATCCGGAGGCTTCCTCGGCCTGGCCCTCATGACCAGGACTTCCGAGCTCCTCTGGGTCGGACCGCTTTATCTCTTGGTCTGGCTCTTCAATCTTAAAAGCTTCGACGTCTCCAAGCTCC
>JAKAJF010000062.1 GCA_021813875.1 bacterium
TTTCAAGGTAGCGGCCCAGAAGAGGACGAAGTCTCCTTCTGGTCGCAGCCGCTTCAGGCCGAACCTGATTATATCAAAGTTCTCTTCTTTGTCCTCCACTATCAAGATTCTTTTTCCGGGCATGACTTCCTCCTTGATAAATTACGGATTTTAGCCCTTCCCCCTTTAAAATTATTTTATCTTATAATTTATTTTTCAAGCTGTCAATCAAATAAAAAAGGGCCGCTTTAAGCGTGCCCTAAGTCGGAGAAAAATTCAGTTAGCCGGGCTTTGTCCTCGACATAATGGTGCGCTCCCGCCTTCTTGAGAATCTCCCGGTTGAAGGGATCGCCGGAAGTGGCGATTATTTGACCCTTGAAATCCCGGCTTTTCCTCATGTGCTGGATGAGTCCCATGGTATTGGGGTTGTATCCAGGGACGCAGGCATCCATAATGACAAAGTCCAATTTTTCTTTATTCTCTTCAAAGAACAATCTGGCCTCTTCCTGGGTTTCAATCCCCCAGACTTCGAAATCCCTTACTTTGATTCTCTCGAGGCTCATTTTTAAAATCTCTCGGATGCTCCTGTTATCCTCTACTAGCAGAATTCTTTCTTTCAAATCCGTCTCCTCCTTCTTTATCTATGGATTTATAAGTTCAGGGCCTTTGAAGTGGCGCTTAATTATCGATTATAAAATAAAGAACCATTTATGTCAACCAAAAAACTTATTTTAATAATAAGCCTTCTCAATTTACTTTGGATTAAGGCGCCGGCCTTGTCCGCTTCGGAAGGGGTAGTTATCAATGAAGTCGCCTGGGCCGGCACGGCCGCCAGCGCCAATGATGAATGGATCGAGCTTTATAATGATGCCCAGCAGCTGGCCGATCTGACGGGTTGGAAACTGGCCGCCGCCGACGGCCAGCCAGAGATCGACTTAGGAGGAACGATAGCCGCTCATGGCTATTTTTTATTGGAACGGGGCGGCGATGATACCGTCTCCGACCTGCCGGCTGGCCAGATCTATACCGGCAGCCTTTCGAACGAAGGCGAGAAGTTGGAGCTGAAAGACGCCCAGGGCGGCATCGTCGACAGTCTTGATTGTTCGGCCGGCTGGTTCGCGGGCGATAACCTGGCTAAAGCGACCATGGAAAGGATCGATCCGTCGCTTCCGGGGGACAAGACGGATTGGGCGACCAATAATGGCGCGGTTGTTGATGGCAAAGACGCTCAAGGCGGAAATATCGCCGGCACCCCTGGCCAGCCGAACAGCGTTTACGGAATCGCTCCTGATCCGTCGATGCCGGCGTCTTCAGATCCTCTGACCGGCGGGAGCGGGGCGGACCAGGCGGCGCCTCCGCCCGCCACCAGCTCGACGACAGATACGTCGATCAACCACGGCCATTCTCGGGACATCGTCATTTCTGAAATTTTTCCCAATCCCCAAGGCAGCGACACGAACGGCGAATTTATCGAACTTTTCAACCAAAGCGATGGAGAAGCTGATTTGAACGGGTGGATCTTAGAGGATGCCTCGGGCAAAAAATTCAAACTCAAGGATAAATTTCTGGCCGGCGGGGATTATTTAGTTGTCTATCGGCCCGAGAGCCAGATCGCCCTAAATAACAATAAGGAAACCTTGAAACTTTTCGCGGCGGGGGAGGATCAGCCGCTTCAGGAGATCAAATATGAAAAAGCTCCGGAAGGCTCAAGCTATAATTTGGACGAACGACATGATTATGTCTGGAGCGTAACCGTTACTCCGGGCGCGGCCAACATAATCAAAGAAGCTAACCATAAACCTCAGGCCGAGTTTAACCTTCCGGAAAGTTTGCTTGCCGGCCGGCCTTATATCTTTGACAGTTCCGATTCCAGCGATCCGGACGGCGATGTCCTGGCTTATTTCTGGGATTTCGGCGACGGCAATCACAACCGTCTTCCCGACCCCGAGCATACTTTTTTGAATCCGGGCCGATATAAAGTTAGTTTGACGGTGGATGACGGTAAGGAAAAAGACAGCCAGGAAAAGATCATAACCGTAGCCGGCGATAGGGCCGTTATTGTTCCCCTGGCCGAGGATGACATAATTTTAAACGAGATTTTCCCCGATCCTCAAGGCAAAGACGAAGGCAACGAATTTATCGAGCTTTATAATAAGGGCAAGGCTCCGGTTAATTTATCAAATTGGGAAGTAAGATTTGACAACAAGCAAACTTCTAAAATTAAGCAGTCATTCTGGTTGCCTCCTCAAAGATTTTTTCTTCTAATCAAACCGGAAAATAAAATTACCCTTAATAATCAAGCCGGTCTGTTGGAAGTTTTCAATCCGGGTGGAAAACTCACGGATCAGGTAAGGTATAGCGGAGTAAAAACCGGCCAGGCCTACGCCCGCGGCCACGATGATCGGTGGCATTGGACCGAGATAGTTACTCCCGGGCAGGAGAATGTCATCATCCTGCCCGCCGGAGAAAAGGTCGCCGCCGCTCCCGCCAAGGCCCGAGCTGCCGTAAAAAGGGTAGCCGTGAAAAGAGCGGTTCGGGTTCCTTTGGAGGGGGTCCAAGAGCTCGAAAGGGGAGATGCCGTCAAGGTGGCCGGCCTGGTGGCGGCTCTCCCCGGCCAACTGGGTCCGCAATTTTTCTATCTGGCCAACCTTCCCGGCCGGCTGCCGGCCGGGCTGGAAATTTATAGCTATAAAAAAGATTTTCCATCTCTCCGGATCGGCGACCAGGTGGAAGTTTCCGGGGAGTTGGGGGAAGTTTCAGGATCATTGCGCCTGAAGACCAAAGACAGAAGAGACATAAAGGTCCTGGAGCATCAAACTTCGCCCGCCCCGGCCGCGCTTACCTGCGACCGCATCGACGAAGAAGCGATCGGGCAGCTGGTCAGGATCGCCGGCGAGATCACTTCCAAGAAGGGTTCGACCGTCTACTTGGATGATGGCACGGAAGAAGCGGCCGTCTATCTCAAGAGAAGCGCCCGCATCAATATGGCCAGCCTCAAGGAGGGCGCCGAGGCGGAAATCACCGGCATCATTTCCAAGACCCAGTCCGGCTTGAGGCTCCTGCCCCGCTCGGCCGAAGATGTTGCCATCAAGGCGGCCGAGGCGGAAAGCCTCCCGGGGGAGGTTTCCGGAGCGTCGGCCTGGGAATTGCCGGCCAGAGACAAGAAGAAGGAATTGCTCGAATATCTCCTGGTGGCCGCCGCCGGCATCATCCTTGTCCTCGTCGTTGCCTTGACACGGCTCCTGAAAAGGAATAAGATATAGGGTTCTTATCTTGGGGGGACAATCTGAAGGAGGCTTTGGATGGCGGATCTTTCAAAGAAGGACGGGGAAGAGTATGACTTTCCGGAGCTGGTCTGCGGCGGTCCTAACGGCTGCGGCCAGGTCGGCATGAATCAAGGCTCGAAAGCGGAGATGGGGATAGACAATCCGATCTGCCCGGTCTGCGGCCGCGACGCCTTGATCACCTTTTCCCACCAGGGAAATACGGTCGAAGTCGATCTTCGAGAAGACGACTTGTTCGGTTAGAACAGGTCTTTTTTTATTCCCGGATAAATGTTATAATTTCAGGTAAGAGTAGACAGATCTTGTTTACCAGTTTTAAGTGAATTTATGGCAAAAAGAAAGGGCCGACAAAAGGATTCTTTCGATTATATCTCCCTTCCCAATATCAACCTTGATCCTCAGGTCAAACGGAGCATCCTCATCATCCTGATCCTGGCCTTCGGCGCCATCAGTCTCTTGGGGCTCTTCGGCCTGGCCGGAGTCGCCGGAGCCTATCTGGCCGGGGGCATCACCGCCCTTTTCGGATGGGGCCGCTGGCTATTTCCTTTTCTGGTCTTAGGTTTGGGCTTCCTCCTTTATCGGGAGAACAGGCGTTGGACCAAGGGTACGGCTTACCTAGGGTTGATATTTTTCATCATCTCTTTCCAGGCGCTCCTGCAATTATTCATCGCTTTCACCCCCGACCCTTATTCCCAGGCCGGCAGCTTGGATTTTGCCCGGATCACCCAGTCCCGCCTCTGGGATGAAAGCGTCGGCCTGGGTGTCGGCGGCGGCTATGTCGGCCTGTTCCTGGCCGACGTCTTCATCAAGATCATGGGCCTCTGGGCCAGCTTGATCGTGGTGGTCGGGCTGCTTCTGATCTCCTTGATGTTGCTTTTTAACACTACTTTGACCCGCCTGATCGGCCGCGAGAGCTGGCTGGCCAGGATCATCTATTATCCGGTCCGGGTCTTGATCTTTATTTTGAATAAGATTTTCAGGAGAGAGGTCGGTCAGGACGGCTTCGAGGATGAAGAAGAGGAATTTGGAGGATCGGAGGAGGCGCCGGTTGAGGAAGAGAAGGAGGAATTCGAACCCGGCTTCAAGACGAAAAAGGTCCGAGAAGAGAAAAGCCCGGCCGCGGCCCCGGCCGGTTTCTTGAAAGCCGTCTCCAAGAAGAAGGAAAAAGAGGAGAAGGAAACAGCCTGGAAGAAGAGCGACATCAAGATCGACCTGCCCTTGGACCTCCTGTCCGACAAGGTCGGCAAGCCTACCAGTGGCGACATCCGAGGCAATAGCGAAATCATCAAACGGACTTTAGAGAATTTTGGCATTCCGGTCGAGATGGGAGAGGTGAGCGTCGGCCCGACCGTCACTCAATATACCTTCAAGCCGGCCGACGGCATCAAGCTTTCACGCATCACCACTTTGAGCAACGATTTGGCCCTGTCTTTGGCCGCCCATCCGATCCGTATCGAGGCGCCCATCCCGGGCAAATCCCTGGTCGGCATCGAAGTCCCTAACCAGGCCAAGGCCGTGGTCGGACTCAAGGAGATCTTATCATCCAAGGATTTCCAGGAAAGGAAGAGCAACTTGATGGTGGCTTTAGGCAAGGATGTCAGCGGCAAGGAATGGGTCTACGACCTGACCAAAATGCCGCATCTGCTCGTCGCCGGCGCCACCAACTCCGGCAAATCCGTCTGCCTGAACGCCATGATCGTCAGCCTTCTCTATCAAAACAATCCGGACGATCTGAAATTCATCATGGTCGATCCCAAGAGGGTCGAACTGCCGGTCTATAACGGCATCCCGCACCTTCTGACCCCGGTCATCACCGAAGTTTCCAAAACCATCAATGCCTTGAAGTGGTGTTTGAACGAGATGGACCGCCGCTTCGAGATCCTTTCCGGCGCCGGCAAAAGGAACATCATCAGCTATAACTCGAGCCTCAAGGACGGCTCCGAAAGGATGCCTTATCTGGTCTTCATCATCGACGAATTGGCCGACCTGATGGTGGCCGCCGCCCGCGACATCGAGGGCGGCATCATCCGTCTGGCCCAGATGGCCCGCGCCGTCGGCATCCACCTGATCCTGGCCACCCAGAG
>JAKAJF010000063.1 GCA_021813875.1 bacterium
CTGGACGCCATAAGCATCTTTGTTGTCCAGGGTGACGGCCGGATAGAGATTCTTGATGCTTATGGCCTGCCATTTGCCGTTCTTTTTGAAGCCGTCTAAGATGTTTTTTTCAGGGATTTTTTCCAGGCAGAAAGGGCAAGGATTGGTGCGCGACAAGACCGTTTCTTCTTTCAGGTCGCGCGGCCGTCTGGCGCGTTCAGGGGTGATGATGACATACTTGTTCAACAGGTAGTCTTTCCTGATTTCCGACTTTTTGGTGAAGAGGCTTTTGATCATGGTTCTATTATAACAAAAAAGGGAAGTTGTTGTAACTTCCCTTTCAAAACTTTTAGAACCTTCGGTGGTTATGGTCCCGATGTCCATGACTGTCGTGGTTTCCTGGCCGGCCGTTCCGGCTGCCATTGAAGCGGCCGTTGTTGAAGCCGTTGCCGTTCGATTTGCCCTTCTCGTCTTTCCAGAGCGGCTCATTCTCCTTCAGTCCCAACATGGTCAGATTGACGCGACCCTGCTCGTCGATCTCTTCGACCTTGACCGTGACCGCGTCGCCGATATCGAGGAAATCACTCGGCTTGCCGACCCGGTAGGGGGCCAGCTTGGAGACGTGGACCATGCCGTCTTTGCCGGGAGCGATTTCGACGAAGGCGCCGAAGTCGAGCATGCGCACGACTTTGCCGGTATAAATTTCGCCGGGCTCGAAGACTTTGACGATGTTATTGATCCAATCGACCGCTTCTTTCAGTTTTTCGGCGTCGGTGCCGCAGACCATGACCAGGCCGTCATCTTCGATGTCGATAGAGACTCCGGTGGCGTCGATGATCTTGTTGATGACCTTGCCGCCGGTGCCGATGACTTCGCGGATCTTTTCCGGATCGATCTTGAAGGAGACGATGCGCGGCGCATAGGGCGAAAGGTCGGGGCGCGGAGCGCCGATGGCGGCGTTCATGACCTCCAAGATCTTCAAGCGGGCCTCGAAGCCTTGACCCAAGGTCTTTTCGACGATCTCGTCGGTCAGGCCGTCGGTCTTGGTATCGAGCTGGATGGCGGTGATGCCGTCATGGGTGCCGGCGACCTTGAAGTCCATGCCGCCCTTGCCGTCCTCCAAGTCCTGGAGGTCGGTCAGGATTTCCCAGCGGCTCATGTCTTCGTTCGAAGCCAGGCCCATGGCGATGCCGGCCACCGCCTTTTTGATCGGCACGCCGGCGTCCATCAAAGCCAGAGACGAACCGCAGGTCGAAGCCATCGAAGAGGAGCCGTTCGAGCCCAAGGTTTCGCTGACGACGCGAATGGTGTAAGGGAAGTCTTCCTTAGAGGGCAGCATGGGCACGATGGCTTTTTCCGCCAAGGCGCCGTGGCCGATCTCTCTTCTCCCCGCGCCTCTGATCGGCTTAGCTTCGCCGACCGAATAAGGGGGGAAATTATAATGATGCATGTATCTCTTGGTGCCCGCGCCTTCCAGTCCTTCCAGGTTCTGCTCCAGTCCCGGCGCGCCCAAGGTGACGATCGAAAGCACCTGCGTCTCGCCGCGGTTGAAGAGGCCGGAGCCGTGGATCCTCGGCAGGACGCCGGCTTCGGCCGAGAGCGGCCTGATTTCGTTCAGGGCGCGGCCGTCGACCCTTCGTTTTTCTTCCAAGATGGCGCGGGTGACTTCGGCCTCGACCATCTTCTCCACCAGGCGGCTGATGATCATGTGTCGCTTGTCTTTGCCGACGCCTTGTTCGAACAGGAATTTGTCCAATCCCTCTTTGATGGCGGTGACGGCGGCCTTGCGTTCGCCCTTAGTATAGTAAACTTTATCGAACAGGATGTTCTTGATATTTTTATCGAGCCAATCGCGGCCGATCTTAAGCAGTTCTTCTTTCTCTTTTTGGGCCTCTAATTCGTCTTCGCTGATCAGATCGGTTTTTTCGCCGCGGCCATGCAAGACGCCGATCTTTTCTTTGAGCTCTTTGATCAGGTCGACCGCCGGCCGCATCTCTTTCTTGCCGGCCAAGATGGCCTGGTACATGTCGTTTTCCTTGACTTCTTGGGCGCCGGCTTCGATCATGATCACTTTTTTCTCGGTGGCGGCGACGATCAGGTCCAGGTCGCTCTTTTCACGCTCTTCGTAAGTCGGGTTAAAGACGAGCTGGCCGTCGAGGCGTCCGACGCGGATGCCGCCGATCGGACCCTTCCAATTGACCCCTGAGATCGAAAGGGCCGCGGAGGCGGCGATCAGGGCGACGATGTCATAATCGTTCTGATGGTCGGTCGAGAGAACGGTCAGCATCACCTGGACGTCCTTCCTCGAGTCTTCCGAAAAGAGCGGCCTGATCGAGCGATCGATCATTCTGCCGGTCAGGACGGCTTCGTCGGAAGGTCGGCCTTCCCTCTTGATCCAGCGCGAACCCTTGATGATGCCGGCGGCGTAAAGGCGCTCTTCGAAATCGACCATCAACGGGAAGAAGTCGATGCCTTCCCTTTCCTCTTTGGCTTCGACGACTGTCGCCAAGACGACCGTGTCGCCGTATTGTACGGTGACGGCCGAATTGGCCTGTTTGGCCAACTTATTGGTTCTGATGGTGAGAGTGCGGCCAAGCCACTCTTTAGTGAAAGTTTTTTCTTCCATATTTTTTTCTCGTCATTGCGAGCAATCCCGTGGATGTTGTATACAACGAGATTGCCACGTCAGCCCGCTTAAGCGGGCTTCCTCGCAATGACGGATGTTTTGCTTGGCCGACAAATTACAGAACTATGGGAGAACCCACAGTGCTATCTATCTGCCGGCCAAATTAATTAATTTATTATATAAATTTTAAATTTAAAAAAGGTAAGCCTTATCTTAAGGCAATTACCAAGGAAATGCAAGCTATGCCGACGATTCCTTCCAGGAGCCTCATTTCCCGGGGGAAACGGGAGTTGCAATGTTCGTACCAGAGTCTCCAGCCTGTCCAGGAAAAAATGCTTCTCGGATTTTTCATCTCACCTCCTCAATAAGGCCATAAGCTAAATTTATGGCAGCCCTTTCTCTCGCACCTTTTCCAATGCCACCCATGCTCGTCGCTCTGCTCGTCGCTGTACTTATGGAAGCCTATCAAGCACCAGAAAGGCTTTTTTGGGAAATGTCGGCCTTATTACTCCATACCAGAGCTGATGCGAGATGAGGGAAGCGGCCGCCAGGATGTAAATTGTCCACCCCAAGCGTCCGCGGATCCCTAAGGAAATCAGCGCGATCAATGCGGTCGCCATCAGCCAGATCAGCCAGGTATATTTTTTCATTGCCGGCCTCCTTTGATGATTTCGAACCAAAGCTGGTGCAAGACTAAAAGCAGGATAGTGACGACAAACAAAGACCAGCCCAGATCTTCATGATGATGGTCTATAAGTGCCAAAGAAACCGCAAAAAGGACAATGATCGTCAGAAAAGTTTTTCCACTCAGGCTTTTGAAGTAAACTTTAAGAAAACCCTTGAAGCCCAGCCATAAAAATTCCGAAAAAGTCAGCTGCTTCCTCATGTTTACCCCCTGTTTTAAAGAACAATTATTTCAATAGATATTTCTTGTCTTCGCTCAAGTTAATGAAGTCGTCCGATTCCTCGATCAGTCGGGAAGAAGCGGTCTGGCGGAAAGCCATCACCTCGACCAGGCAGCCGGTGGTGTTCTGCAGATAATTGACCAGGGGCACGTAGTCGCCGTCGCCGGTCACCAGGATGATCACGTCCAGTTTGGGCGCCAGCTTGATGGCGTCGACGGTGATGCCGACGTCCCAGTCGGCCTTCTTGGCGCCGCCGGCAAAGATCTGCAGGTCTTTCATTTTGACCTCGAAACCTTGCTGGCTAAGAGCCTCGAAGAAGGAAGTCCCCTCTTCGGCCTCGGTCTTGATGACGTAGGCGGAGGCGCGGATCAGTTTCCGGCCGGCCACGGCGTCCCTCAAGACCTCTTTGAAGTTCACTCTTTTCCTATACAGGTTCTTGGCGGAATGGTACATGTTCGAGACGTCCACTAGGACGCCTACTCGTTGTTCTTTATGCTTTATCATTTGATTGCTATGAAGATTAACCAAAAACAACAGACGAAAAAGCGCCTATTGTTTGAAATATTAAGCCTCTTCTTCGACCTCCTCGCCTTCGTCTTCCTTTTCGGTCATTATCTCTTTTTCCTTCTGGGCTTCGAGTTCGTCATCCTCGATCATCTTCTTGGCGATGCTCAATTTAAGCTTTTTGGCCAGATCTTTGAATGACTCGGGATCTTCTTTTTGAAGATATTTCAAAAGCCTTCTTCTTTCGCCGACCTTCTTTAATAAGCCTCGGCGGGAAGAATGGTCATGCTTATGCATCTTTAAGTGCTCCGAGAGTTGACTGATCTCTTCGCTCAAGATGGCGATTTGAACCTGGGATGAGCCGGTATCGGTCTCGTGCACCTTGAATTTATTAATGATTTTTTGCTTTGTCTTTTTGTCTAACATTGCGTTTGTCCCTGACCGAGCGAGAGGCGACAAGTCTCTGGCCAAGAAAGGGTTGATTAATTATTGATGCCCTAACCATAGCACGAATTGTAAAAAAATGCAAGGTGTCGTAAAATGTAGACATGAAAACAAAGAAGCAAAGAAATAAGGCCGATCCTTCGGTCTCCCTTAACAGAAGGAGCGAGAGGGACTTAAGGATCGATTTAAATAGGCCGAAAAATAGCCTGGAAGAAAAAATGGCCGAATTCCGCGATTATTTGATCATCGAGAAGGGCCTGTCTGACAACACCAAGAGAAATTATGAGTTTTATCTGACCCGGCTGGCCGCCTTTGTCGAGGAGCGGGGCGTCGATTCTCCCGAGGGCCTGACCAAGGAAACGGTCCGAAAATTTCGGATTTATCTTAACGACCTGGAGAAGAAGGGCGAAAAATTAAGAAAAAACACCCAGAATTACCACCTGATCGCCTTGAGGGGCTTTTTAAAATATCTGATCAAGCGGGACATCAAAACTTTGGAGCCGGACAAGATCGAGCTCGCTAAACAAGAACCGAGACAGGTAAGCTTTTTGGAAGGTCCGGACCTGGAGCGGCTCCTGGAAGCGCCGCTCACGATCAACCCTCCCCTGCCGGAAGCGATCAAAAAACGGGACAAAGCTATCTTGGAGCTCTTCTTCTCGACCGGCTTGCGCGTCTCGGAGCTGACTAAGCTAAAGATTGAAAATGTAAATTTAACTAAAGATGAATTTACGGTGCGAGGCAAGGGTTCGAAGCTGAGAGTGGTCTTTTTGGCGCCGGAAGCCAAATATTGGATCAAGCAATATCTGGAAATAAGGAAAGATTTTAACCCTTATCTTTTTGTCGGCCATGACAAGGCCGAGAT
>JAKAJF010000064.1 GCA_021813875.1 bacterium
CCGATCTTCCGAACCGAACTCGAGGCCTGATTTTTTTTCAGGCGGAGCCGGGGGGATGGAATGAGGAACTAAGGACGGCGGCGCTGTGAGCGCCTCTTGGGGCGGCGGATAGAGCGGCATCAACTTCTTTGGCGGACAAGGTTTCGTCGCTGCCGGCGGCGGCGCTGTGGGCGCCTCTTGGGGCGGCGGAATCACCTCCTTCTGCCAGACTAAGTTGCCGCAAGCCTCGACGATATCGAGGGCGTACTTCATGCCTTCATAATCTGTCGTAAACTCCCTTGCCTTGAGCTCACGGCCGGATCTCCACCCGGTGATCACCTCGCTTCTTAAGGCGAAGTTCCGGAAGGAGACCTGCTCGAAGCGCTCTCCGCTCCCGATCATCCTGATCTTGCATCTATCATCCCAGACGATCTTGTCGCCCGAGATGTCTTTTATCGCCCCTTTCACCTGCGCGGCGAGGGACGCCTTGACGGGTTCCGGAAGGTTCAAGGCTTTGACGGCCTTGGCATACACCTCCCTGACCCGTTTGACCAGGAGTTCCTGGGTTTTCCCTGCCGAGAGTTTCTTCCTTTTCGCCTCCTTGCGGGCGGCGCGGATGGCTGCTCTCACATCTATATTAAATGGG
The DNA here is from genome assembly GCA_021813875.1 of bacterium. Classification (GTDB taxonomy): domain Bacteria; phylum Patescibacteriota; class Patescibacteriia; order Patescibacteriales; family JAKAJF01; genus JAKAJF01. The sequence goes on from JAKAJF010000064.1 coordinate 626, forward strand.
CTCCCGCCCACGACTTTCCAGACGAAAGGTCCGCGTCGAGCGGCGGCCTTGGCGGCCTTTTTTACTCCCTTCGCTGGCTTCGCTGAAGCGGTTGGTTTTCCCGCTTTTTTGAGCGGCGGAGTTCCCTTGGAAACTTCCGCTGCCTTGGCCGGTCTGGCTCCTTCGGGGAGTACCAAGACCCAGCCGGAAGGGAGTTTTTCCCTTTTCCCGACCCACGGGTTGGCCTTTTTCAAGGCTTCGACCGTCGTGCCGCTCTTGGCGGCTATCCTGGAGAGAGCTTCTCCTTTGCGGATGATGTGGGTCGCGACTTTGGACTCATAGACCGGAATGTAAAGTTGCAGGCCGGGTTCGATCACGTTCGGATTATCCCCGATCGCCTTCCGGTTCAGATCCCAGATGCCGTACCACCCTATGCCGTACCCCTGGGCGATCTTTGAAAGCGAGTCGCCTTTCTTGACGGTATAAGCTTTCAGGTGGGACAAGAGATTCCGGGCTCTCTCGAGCTCGATGTTCTCTTCCGTTTGCTCGGTGAAGGTTCTCTGCTTCGGCAGTTGGGCCTGCAGGTTTTTCACCTGATGGCCCTTGATCTTCAGTTCGTCGCGGTAGTGCTTGACTACGGTGCCGAAGATGGCCGCCAGCCCGAGCAATAAGAGAATCATTACTACTGTCCATGCTACACGGCTTTTCTTACTCATCGTTTCCTCCTTTCCTTCGTGGTTTTTGAGAAAAATGGGAGATTCTTTTCAAGGTTGATCTTCTTCCCGTCGTTGGCGCCCATTTTAGGCGTGTTTGGCCGATTCAATTGATCCGGTCAAACAAAAGTCCAATTGGACTCTTTTTCAGCCTCTCAATTGATCGGCTGCCAGTCTTGGAAAAAGATTTCACCCGTAAAGGATCTTTCCATCCTCTCAAAATTCGGTTATCGTGCGGTTATTTGCCCTGGATTTCCTGGTTATTCTTTTCCACGGCCGCGTTATAGCCGGCGGCGAAAGCGTTGTACTCCTCGAAACTCTCAAAGTCCTTGCCCGTCTCCTGCTTGATCTTCTCACGGAGCTCGGCAGGCAACGGGTGGGTCTTGGTCGCTGACGGAGCAGTCTCTTTCGGAGCGACCCGATAGGTCGCGCCCGAATATTCCTTGACCGCCCGATAAGCGACTTTAGCGACGGCCTCCATATCGAAGTGCTGCCACTCGAAGTAGCCGGGCAGGTCGATCCGGTCCTTCCAGACCTCGGAGACCGTCAAAACTTTGGCGATCCCCCAGCTGATGAACAGGTCGCCGCCCGACTTCATGGCGCCCGTGACGAACAGGTACCAGTTGCCGCCCAACCACTCCCAGGCGCGGTTGGCGATGGAGTCCTTCTTGCAAAGTTCCCTCCATTGCCTCTCATCCAGGCTGGTCAGGAGCCTCTGGCCGTACTTCTTGACCAGATAATCCCTGGCCTCGTTGAGCTGCCTTAAGCGGTAGGACTGGTAATACTTCACCAGCCCTTCGTACTCGGGCGTGCCCTTGGAGACTTCTTGGACATAAGGGACTCCGGGCTCGATCCTGGTCAGAAAATCGGCATACTCCCCCACCTTGATCTTCTTGGTCTTACTCTCGAGCATCCGGAATTCGCCCTTGTGGTTATAGATTCGGGTGCCGCCGTGGTCGAGCAGGGCGATATAGTTGCCCTGGACCATGGAGAGCGGCAGCGGGATGCTGACGATCGCCGCCTTCGGACCTCCGGGAACGACCTGGCCGATATTCATGGCCAGAAAATCTATCTCGTGGCCGTCCTTCGTAAACATGACCGCCATCCAGCTGAACCTGCCGTCGCCGCCCTCGGCCAGGTCAAGGACCGGGTCGAGTTTGAAGGCGACGGTCGTGATCTTGCCGTCCGACCAGGAGATATCCTGGGCCAGATAGGCTTCGTTCGGTTTGGACAGGTACTGCCGGGCGCAGCCCGTAGAGAACGCCCCTGTGACCAGGAGCAAAATAACCATAAGAACAGCCATCATCCTTTTCATCCTTGGCTCCTTTCGTTTTTCGGTGAAAAAGGCCGGACTTTGGGTCCAGCCCTTTGAAGTTAGGCGGTCTTAGATACGACGGTGATACGGCCTATCCGCTTCAAGGCTTCAACCTGGGAACGGAAAGACTCTTTAGTCAAACATCCCTTGATTGAATTTTCCATATCCTTGAGCTCGCGACGACGTATCGTCTGGCCGCTTCCGCCCGTGAAAGGCGAATACCAGAAGCCGTCCCCGCGCAATTCTACTGCTACTTTATAGCCGTTAATTACGAGATGCTTGGTCTCGACTGCCGCCGCCAAAGCTTTGGCTTTTGCCGCTCTCTTCTTTATATAGAATATAAATCCGAGAGCCGCGCCGAAGCACATGAGGCAGGCGCCGACAAAGCGCATTAGTGGGCTCCTCTTGGGAGCCTGAACCTGGACTGGCAAAGCCAAGGCCGTAAACTTGAAACCGACTCTGACCTGCCTAACGTTGTTCGCGTCGCCGACGGACCAATTGGCGACTTCCGCTTCCGGAAACTCGCTCTTGAGCACGTTGGCGACTTGGACCGCCCGCTTTTCAGCAAGCTGGTCGTTCGCGTCCGATTTGCCGGTCTTATCGGCGGAGCCGACGACCGAAATCGCGAGCTTGCCTTTGCCTAAGGCCCTAAGCCTTGTTACGAGCTTCCGGACCTGCAGGTCGACGTTACCCTTGACGGCGAATTCGCCGACCGGATAACCGCTTACGACCATCTCCTCGGCCGAAGCCGGGAGCGCGACCGCGAACAATAACGCGACTGCCAGAAACAATGATTTCATCATTCCCTCCTCGCCCAGTTGGGCATATGGCTCGATGAGCCGTGGTTATAATCGGGACAATTGTCCCCTTCCTTTTCAGTTATCTTTTTGACGAATTGTCAAAGATCTTCTGCTAAACAGCAGATCGCAAGGGAACCTTTTATCCCCTGCTATCTGATGTTTAAAAACTTTTTTGAAGCTTTTCCTTAACCAATTATCAAAGACCAATATTAAAATTTGATTAAGAGATTTACAGGATATTTTTGATGTCTCCCTGCCTGATAATATCGTCATAAGTCAGAGGGGAATCCCCGTCTTCTTCCAGGGGCAGGTTCTCTGGCGCGCTTGCCTCGTCCGAAATATCTTCATCGGCTTCGGCCAGGACGGGCGCGGGCATCGCCGCCGGCTCCAAGGCTTTCACCTTCCGGCCCTGGAATCTCGGAAAAAATTTCCGCTTGAAAGAGAACTCACTCTTCGGGAAGAGATAGATGAAGCTTAAAGAAAAGACCAGGCCCAAAGCCAGGGCCAGCCCCAAGTTCAGAAAGATGTTCGGCTTGACCGGCCAGCTGGAGACGATCGGCTGGTCGATGACCTTGATGCTGACGTCATCGGCGCCGTGGTACTGGTTATTCTTGGTCTTCAAGATATAGTTCACCGCCTCGGCGATCTGATCGGCCTGATATCTGTCGGGGTGATATACGTTGATGAGGATGATCCCGGTATCATTGATGGCTTTGGCATCGACAGTTTCCGCCCACTTCTCCATGATCTTATCTTCCCTCCCCGAGAAATAGCCCTGATCGATATGATAACCGGAATTCATGACGTCCGAAAAGAAAGAATTGGAAGAGACGACATTGGCCAAGACATCGCTCAAGTACCCGTTAGATTTGGAAATCACGTAAGGGTCGACGCCAGCCACGTTGCTCTGCACCAGGAGGAGCTTGGACTTGGCTCCGTACTCGAAGGGCTGCGCGACCGTTACGAGCAATCCCGCCACCAAGAAGAGCGCCATCAGGGAAAAGATGGTTTTCCCTCTTTTTTTGGCTAAATTTATAAATTGGTTCAGATCCATATTTATTGATTTACGGGGAGGTCTCGCTTTTGGCGGGAAGCCCGCTTGTTACCCGCTTGTTAATTTAACATGTTAATTTATCATTTTTTGCTCTTTATGTCAAGAGGGGCGGACCAAAAACCGCAAGGGCACAAAAAAAGAGCCGAGAATCGGCCCTTTTTCCCCTCCTTTAATCGATCTTTATTTCATCTATGACCACGATTTTCTTCCCTTCGAGGATGCCGTATAAGAAAACATCGGTGATAAAATGCCGATATTTGAATTCCTTGACGCTCATGACGGTGTAATTTATCTCCCGGCCCATATCCTTCTCCATCTGTCTGATGACCCGGGTGATCTTATCCTTGCCTTCTCCGTCGAAATTTCCTACTATTAATAAGTCAACCAAGGAATCGGGGCTGTTCGTGAACAGCCCGGTCAAAGCCAGATATTTGGGTCTGACCACTTTTTTTATCTTCTCAGCCAGATCTTTTTCGTGGAGGATCTCCGACTTGATGACCAGCGCCCTGATCTCCTCGAACAAAGGGAAGGAAGTATTGGCGCGGAAATATTTTTTAACCGCTTTGGGGGGAGAGGCTTCCGACGGCTCCTCTCCCGGCAGATCCTCCGAGGCCAGGATGCCGAAGCTTTCAAGATTGTCCAGCTCTTTCTTCAACGAATCGCTTTTCAATTTGAAATGGCGCGTCAACTGGGCGAGGTTATATTTGTTTTCGGGATGCAAGAGGAATAATTTCAAGATTTTCACCCTCGCGTTCGAGCCGAATAATTTTCCAAGCATAGACAGAC
>JAKAJF010000002.1 GCA_021813875.1 bacterium
TAATGAGTATCGACAAGAATGGCGGTTATGGCGATCAGGATGACCACCAAGATGATTCCTCCGATTTTTAAAATTTTTTTCATAAATATTTAGTCATGCTGGAGCCGGGGCGATGGCGTCTCTTTTTTAACAACGAGATTGCTTCGTCGCTATCGCTCCTCGCAATGACATTATTTAAATTTTTATTAGATTCTCCCATAAGGGATTGATGCTTTTTATTAAATTGATCTTTTTATCTCTCGAGCCCCCTTTTATCTGTTTTTCTCTCGTTAGGGCCTCAAGAATATCCATAAAAGTCTCATAATAAACTATCTTATTTATATTATACCTGACAGTGAAGCTATTGCTTTTAATTTTTCTCTTGTGCTGGACATCTCTTTCTAATAAATTATTCGTAACGCCAGTATACAAAACCGAACAACCTTTATTGGTGCTAATGTATACATAATAGTATCTATTTCTATTCATTTTTGTCATTGCGAGGAGGAGTTTAGGACGACGAAGCAATCTTTGAACTATTAATAACTTTTTACCAAAAATAATTTTTACCTCCTTCAAGCAAAGTTATTTTTCCCTCCTTTTTTCATAATCTTTTGATTAAAAAGTCTCGATTTCCCAGCCGCCGGAAGCGTCCTGGACGAATTTCATCCGGCCGCCGTTCCCCAAGTCATAGGTGTCTTCCCCTTCCTTGGTGATCTTGTCGGGCAGACCGGCGGCCCAGCGGTCGAGCTTTTCCCTGTCCGAGAAAGCGTCACGATAGCTATTCCTATTCTTCGCCGCTATCATGGCCAGGGCGGCGTCATAATTCTTGTCCAAGAGCGCCTGATGGAACTTGGCGTAAGCTTCTTCGGGAGTCTTGGTGCCCGACCGCCCCGAGCCTTTCCAAAGATAAAATCCCGAAGCCAGGAGAAGGATCAAAACCAGGCCGAAAATGATCTTTTTATTTTTAGACATGTGTTGAAAATTTAATATTATTTCTATTATAAGCCAAAATTTAAGAGGGCGCAAATTTCATAATTTTTTAATAAGGAAAGCTTATACTCGATTCCATGAACAGATTTTCCAAAGAATTCTTATTCGGTCTCTTATTGATAACCGGGGCGACTGCCCTGGCGATCAATCTTTCTCTGTTCAACTTCTTCGGCGGACTCAGGCCCGACCCGGCCGAAGGCCAGAACTTCGACCCGCAGGAGCTCGCCCGGCTCTTGGGTGGGCAGGGTGAGCAGCGGCCGGGCGGCGTCTTTAAAATTCTTCTTCCCAGAAATGATTTAAATGTATCTATACAGGGAGCGAAACTGAATCCGGCCGCTTATAGCTCTCATGTTGAATTTTTAGGAGATGACAAAGAGGCCATGGTTATGGGCGATCTGGTCTTAACTCAGAATGAAGTTAATGAAGTCATGCCTAATCTTAGTGAAAATAATATAGACATAACTGCTATCCATAATCATTTTTTGGGAGAGACTCCCCGTCTTGTCCAAATCCACATTCATGCCGCAGGCGATCCTCAAAAAATAGCCAAAAATATCCACGATGCTCTTTTTTATAGCGGCATCCGGTTTAATGCCGGCCCTTCTTCTCAGGCAATCGGCCCCAATAGCTTAAATACCCAGGAAATTAATAGTATTTTAGGTTTAAAAGGAATCACCAAGGATGGTGTTTACCAGGTGAGCGTACCGCGGGCCGAGACCATCACCGATAACGGGCAGACCATCCCGCCGGCCATGGGAGTAGCCACTTCCATCATCTTCCAACCCATAGATCCAAACACGGCCGCCACTACCGGCGATTTCGTACTTTTAGCTAATGAAGTCAATCCGGTCATCAAATCCCTGGAAGACGCTGGCATTTACGTGACCGCTCTCCATAACCATACCCTGACCGAGCAGCCCCGCCTCTTCTATCTCCATTTCTGGGGCGGCGGCAAAGAAGCCGACCTGGCCCGCGGCCTGAAGGCGGCTTTGGACAAGACTAATAGTTTAAAATAAATGCTCCGCGAGGCCCTCCGCGGGCAGCGGTCCCTTTTTTTAGAAAAAAGGGACGGAAAAAAGCGCTCACGAAGGGAAAGCCAGGATTTGTTCGTGAAAATTCCTAAGAAGATTTCAAACTTGCTGAAGCTTCGAACAGTGAAATACTTCTAAGGAATTTTCACTCCAAATTAATCCTGGATTTCCCTAGTTCGCCTTCAAAATGCATTTCTAACGGCGAGCATGGAAAAATTTTGGAATAATTATGAGGGTAAAAAGCGTGTAAAATTTTATTGTTTGAGCGTTAGCGAGTTTAAAATTTTACTAGCTTTTATAGCGAATAATCTATCCCGAGTGCTCGGGATTCCTAGCTCGCGCTTTTTGGTTCTTTTATAAAAGAGAACCCCGCGTGGGTAGCGCCTTAACGGAGCGCGGAACCCGCTGTAGGCAGATCAACCGACCTCACCCTACCCTCTCCTTAGTAAGGAGAGGGGTCTTAAATCCCCCTCACTCCGCCTCGGCAAGCCTCTGGCGAGACGGGCCCCTTTGTTTATCTTAATTTTTATAATGTAAAAGGGGGGCAAAACTTATACGGTTAAGACAGAGGACAAGAGATAAGCCATGAGATTGCCACGCTCGCTTTCACTCGCTCGCAATGACATAACAAAACAAAAGCCCCTCCAAAAGGAGGGGCTTTCGCGTTATTTTAACAGTTTATAGCTGTTAAAGACTACGGCAATTACTTAGTGAAAGTAGAGCCGGTAACCGGCAGGTTCTTTACTAAGTAACCATTTCCGTAGGTAGCGACAGTGCTGTCGTTCCATTTCCAGTTGGTACCGGTTGAAACGTCAGTGTCGCCAGTAGCGGTCAAATCCATTCTGAAGCTGTTACCAGTGCTCCAAGAGCCGGTAAGATCAGCCTTGACAACGAACTCGGCGGTCTGATTGGCTCCGATGACGTAATCGCTATCAAGAGTCAAAGTGCCCTGCTGCGCGCTGTTACCAACAGCAGTGTTGGTGTTAGCGTTCAAAGCAGTGTTCAAGTTGTTCTTGTCATAGATCTTGACGTACTGAGTTGAAGTGGCGGTCAACGTGCCGGAGTAAACCGGAGTGAAACCGACATTCTTCAAGTTGATCGGGTTGGCGCCTGCGGTCACGGTGAATCTCATGACTTCGGTGTTGCCGGTAGCGGCAAAGCCGGAAGCCATGTTGGCAGGATTGTCGGAAGCCAAATTGACAACCGGAGCGGAAGCGACCAAGACCATCAAGTTAGAAGCGACGTTGTGGACGGCGACATCAGTATTGACGGTATCACCGATCTTGTTGGAGTAAGTCTCCAGGTTCAAGACCACAGTGTCTCTGGTGGTAGCGCCGCCCTGACCCGTAGAAGTGACGGGGTTCAAGTTGGCGGTGACATCGACGGTGGTACCGGAAACTCCGGCAGGGACGGCGATGTTCAAACCAGAAACCTTGGCGTGATAATAAGTGCCATCAAAAGTTACCGGAGCGGTGACGCCAGCTACAGTCAAGGAAGCGACATCAGTACCGTCGGTAGTGGTGGTAGCCGCATCGCTGTAGATCCTGATGTCCATATCAGTGATGGCGGCAGAACCGTTGGTGGCGACAAATTTGTACTGAGCGATCTTGGTAGCGGTACCGCCGACGACTAAAGCGGACGGATAAGCGCTGCTGACCAAGGTCGGAGCAGACAAAGTACCAGCCTGGACGGTGATGGTCTGGCCCTGGATAGAACCAGATACCGAGTTGCTGGTGGTGGCGCCATGGCCGGTAACAGTCAAGTAAGTGACGGTGGTGCTTCCGGAAGTCACGTTATTGACATCGGCGTAGACGTCGACAGTGTGGGTGCCATTTGCCGGGACGGTGAAGTTGACCGGGAAGTTGTAATCGTTAGTACCGACGGCAGGAGACTGAGGAGTGGTGTTGTCGGTGACGTAAAGATTGGTCAAATCGGACAAAGTGGCGGTAGAAGTAGCCAAACCGACTTTCAAGTTGGTGATGACGACTCCTTCGGCGGTGCCGGCAGACAAGACGTAAGAACCGATCTTGACCTTCTGGGTGTTCTTCAAGATGTTCTGGCTCTGGACAGCGGTGTTCTTAGAAACGGTCAAAGCGCCGGAGACGATGGTCAAGGCGTTCTGGCCGCTGTAAGTGGTCTGGCTGGCCGGAGAAGTGGTGATTGAAGTCTGGCCCTGGAAGGCAGCGGCGGGAGCGATCAGATTGGCATCGACAGTAGCCATGGTCGAGGTAGCTCCCTGGGTCAAGTCGCCCCTGATCTCCAAAGTGACGGAAGTTCCGGCAGGAATGGTGAACAAGTTGGTGGTGCCGAAGGTAGGATCGGTAGGATAGGTGTTAGAAGCGGTAGCAAGGTAATTCTTCGAGCTGCCGACCTGAGAACCGTTGACGTACAAAGAAACATTGCTCAAACCTTCACCAGTATAAACAGCACCGGATGAAACGGTGAATACCGGGTGAACGGTCAAAGTGGTGATCTTCTCGTCTTCACCATAAGCCTTCATGGTGTAGCGGCCTAAGGCGACGTTGGTGGTACTCTTCACGACCTGGGTGTTGTTCAAGGAAGTGTCGGTGGTGATGGTGACGCTGCCGTTGCTGATGGTGGTAGAAGCAGCGCTCTTAGCGAAGGTGCCGCCAGGTACGACGTTGACGCCATAACCGGTCTCAGTCACGACGACATCGGAAGTGGTCTGCAGGCTCAAGCTGAAGGTCCTGCCAGAACCCTTGACGACATCGGCTCTGACTTCGACAGTGGTGTTGCCGACCTTCAAAAGGGAAGGAGCGGAAGTCAAGTCGAAGATGACCATGCCATTGGAATCAATGGAAGTGGTCGAACCGGCCTGGACGCCGTTGACGAACAATTTAATGTTCTGCAAAGCGTCGGAAGGAATGGTGCCGATCTGCTTGAAGGATAAATACTTCAAGTTAGCATCCTTAACACCGACGGTGAAAGGAGCTGACCAGACGGTGGCCTGGTTGGTGCCAGCGGTGATAGAAGTACCAGCGCCGGTAACGGTACCGATGGTTACAGTACCTAAGGTGCTGGAATCAGCGGTAGCGGTGCTCATCAAGTTGCCGGTAGCCGGGAAGGAACCAGAAACGGTAGCTCCGTCAGTGGTCACGTCGGAAGCGGCATTGATAGCGACACCGATGGTGGCTCCGGAAGTTCCGCCGATGTCAGCCTTGACGGTAATACTCTTGGTAGTACCCTTGGCAACGGTAAAGATACCGGTACCATTGTTGAAGGTGACGACGCCGGAGCTCGGAGAAGCCGGATCGGTTAATTTGGTAGTTCCGTCATACAAGTAGACGTTGGTCAAGCTCGAATCAGCGGAAATACCGGTCCTCTTGATCTTGAGGGTGGTAACCTTGACATCACCGTCGTTAGAAGCGGTGAAGTTGAAGGTGCCCAAGTCGACCAAAGCCTGGCCGACGATGACAGTAGCGGAAGCAGCAGTGTTTGATGCTAAAGCTACGGTCAGGCCGGTGCCCGCGCTAGCGGATCCACCAGCTCCGGAGGAGGTATCGGTAAGGGTACCCTGAGCTCCGGTGATGTCGGCGCCGGCGGTAGCCGGGGCGGCGATAGTAGCGGTGATGACATCATCCCACTTGAAGCGGTTCGCCAAGAAGGCGGCTTCAGTGGTGATCTTGGAAGCAGAACCGTCAGCATTGATGTAGAAAACATCAGCGCTGGTTCCGAATTTTACCAAGCTTCCAGTCGGGTAAGCGGTAGAAGAGACGCTGCCGGAAGCGATCTTGTAATTGGTGAAGAAAGCATCAGGAACATCAACTACTCTCTTAGCCCAGTTGTCTCCGTATAAAGTCTTAGCAGTAGCTTCATCCGGGATGACAATCAAATTGCCGCTCGGAGTTACCGCGTAAACTTTCGGATCAGTGGTGATTTTAACTAATTTGGTTCCGGGTCTGATGGTGACGTTGGATCCTAAAGGATAGGATTCCAATTCGCTCTGGGGAACGGTTACGACCCCGGAGAAATCAGAGTACCAGGAAAAATAGGTTGATTCGTTAGGGAAAACGTATCTCTTGCCATCAGCGCCCAAGTAATAGACGGAAGAAAGTCCATCCATCTTGATCAAATCACCGGCGGAAGCGGCAGCCTTCACGTTAGGGACGGCTACGACGCTCATGGAAAGGACGGTGATCATCATTACGCTGATTACAAGTGCTTTGCGTAATTTTTCCATAGAAAAATCTTTCCTTTCTTGCTTGATAAAACAGAGGATCGGTCCGAAATGTCCTGGATCGCGCGAGCGCCAAAAGCGCCGGCCGCGGGCAAATCAGCCGGAATCCCGCTTCCCCACGCCCATATCTGCTCGAATGAGAGAAGGCATGAAAGATGAATTGCATGGGAATTCTCTTCCCACACTCCCGTCCCTCCAGGAACGGATATAGGTGTGGGGTCATCCCGCCCATCGAGGGCCAAAGGCCCGCTCCTTGTCAGATCCCCGCGTGAGCGGGGTGCATTGCAATCCGGCAAGGTTAGGCGAGATATAAGCTTGCTGATTTACCTACGTCCCGAAATCTCGGGAGAATAGGCAGATCGGAGATCAAAGTTTTAAGAAGCAAATGTTAATTTAATAACAGAACCCTCTTAATCTTTTAATTAAGAGCCGACCTTTATAGGCCTGTTCCTCCGCTTAACGCGGATTTTTCAAGACCTCACCCATCCTCCCGACAAGGAGGAGGGATGTGGAGTTGTGAAATCCGCGCTAAATAAATTGTCATTTCGAGAGAGCGGCAGCGAACGAGAAATCTCGTGAATAGATTTTGAAAGCGGAATCTCTCAGCCGCTTAGCGGCATTCGAGACGACAAGATCAAGATTTAATTAGTCGTTGAAGTCGCGTTGTCGTTCGCCGGAGCCTGGTTATCGATCTTCTGGATCGCCTGGCTGGCCTGGGCCAGCTTATCGACCGTCCCGTTATAATCCTTCTCGTCGAACATCTTTTCAGCCTCATCCAATGACTGTTCTATCTGGGCTCCGCTATCGGCCGGCTTGGAGGCGCTGGCCTGGGGAACGGCCTGGCTAGCGGCGTCGCCGAGCTGCATGCCCTTGTTATCCTTGCCGGCATCGGCTCCGAAGACGTTATTATCCTCTTCGGCCGGGGCGGCGTTATCTTTGGGGGGGACCGGCACCGCATCCTCTTTCTTGATGGCGCCCATCTTGGCCAAACGGCTCTTCACGACCTTGATCTCGGTCTTGAAGTCATTAGATAACTGTTCGACCTGCTGGTCTTTGGCCTTATCATTATCCTGAAGGACTTGGGTGATCTCCTTGGCGCGGTTGGAAGCGAATTCGACCCCGAGCTGGACCCGTTCCTTCTCATTGAAGGCGAAAGTGGCCCGGGCTTTTTCGCTGATGATCTTGGCTATATATAAGGAATCTCCGGGTTTAGAATTCTGGGAAGCGATGACGCTCGCAAAAGCGCTGCCAGCGGCGAAGAACATGATCAGAACCACCGCCCAGACAGGCTGGGACACCCGGGCCAAGGCACTGAAAGGGAAGATGTTCTTGAGCACCTCGAAACGGCTCGCCTTATAAGGAGCTTCTCCCTGGCAGATCTGGTTATATAAAATCCCCCTTGCCTCAGTTTTCCACTGGGAAGAAGGTTTTACGATTTTCAGCCTATTCAATTTTTTTATCAATTCCCTTTCGGTCATTTTTATTCCTCCATTATTTTTTTCAAAGCCTTGAGCGCCCGGTAGATGAGCACCCTGGTATTGACGTTGGATTTATCTAAAATCTTCGCGATCTCTTTTATGGAGAATTCCTCGATGAATCTCAAGACTATTATCTCGCGATACTCATCCTTGAGCTCCATCAATTTCTTCTCGACGACAGCCAGATCGAAGGTGAGTTCGGCGCGCTTCAGCAGATCCTGGTCCTCGTCGATCTTGTTCTCAAGCTCTTCGCCTTCGCCGCTCATAGTGGTGACGGCCCTGGCGGATTTCTCCCGATAATAATCGACGATCGAATTGCGCGCGATCTTATAGATCAGAGATTTCAAAGTCTTATAATCACTGATAGCGTTGCTCCGGATATAGTTCCAAGCCTTTAAAAAAATAAGCGACGTCAGATCCTGCGCCTCTTCGATGTTGCCTATCTTGAAATAGACGAACCTGAATATCTTATCGGTATACAAGTCATAGGCCTCTATGAACGCTTCTTCGTCCTTGCTCTTCAACCGGGAAAAAAGCATTTTTTCCTTTAAAATGGACATCGGCTATTACTAATTAATAATTCGTTAAAAATGGAAAATTGTTACACTTGGGGGTATCGCCCCAAAAAGCCGCTATTTAATTTTGGCGGGCTTAAAAACCATCCAAGCCATATTTCCTAAAAAATACGGCTTTTCTTCTAAAATCTTTAGCGGGATTCCATTCCAGCTTTAGAAGTAAAAAATTTATTCTTAAAATACCACAGCCGCCGAGAAAAGGCAATATTGCCGCCTCTGCCATCTAAAAATTTTCCCCGCCGGTCCCGCATCCGGGTCGGCCGTTCAAGATTCTTATTTAAACTTGATTTTTTTAGAGAAATATGAGAGCATATTTTTAAGTCCAAGAAATCATGGACTTAAATAAAGGCAGATTATCAAAGGTTGATACTTTTTTCTGACTTTAGTCCAGAATAACCTGGACTAAAGTCCTTAAAATAATGCCCGAAGCAAATTTCTCACAACCGCAAAATACTTCTCAACAAAATGAGAATTTGATCTGGCTCTCCGTTTCGGAGGCGGCAAAAATCGGGGGCGTACAAGCAAAGACCATCAGGCGCGCCATCCAGGCCAAGACTATCAGATATAAGATCGTGAAGAATCGATATTTGATCGAATTCTCCTCGGTCATCGCTTTCCTCAATACCTCCACCAAGCTGAAGAATAAATTGAACCAATCCGGCCTCGGGCAATACGTGGAGAAATGGAAATGATTCCGGAATCCTTCATCTGGAAAAAGAGCTCCCGAGCTCTTTTTTTGTACCTTGAAAAATGTTAAGATTCAAATATGCCAAAGAGGGAAAAAAATTCCGGACCAAACTTTTTAAGATCTTCATCTTGATCTCCTTGGTCCCTCTCATCATCATCTCTTACGATAGCCTCTCGGTCACCATCCGCACCAGGGAGAAGAATATCGCCGAGCTGCAGGCCTTGGCGATCGAAAATACGAGCGACAAGGTGAAGAAATTCCTCGACCAGAAGATGGAGGTCTTCAACCTCATCGTCAGCGGCGAAGCGGATGACATAAGAGAGATCGACGCCGCCAACCTCGATCATCTCATCGAGAGCCTCAAGGAATCGGCCGGCGACGTCGAAGAGATCAGCTTTGCCAGCCGGAACGGCCAAGAGCTGGTCAAGCTTTCCCAGGATCCCAAACTTCTGAACATCAGCGACAGTCCGGAATTCATCACCGCCGCGGCTGGCCAGAATTATTTCAGCGGAGTCGTCTATACCGATAAAGGTCCGGTGATGCGGATGGCTTCCCGGATCGAGAATAAGAACCAGCAGATCATCGGCATCATCGCCGCCACCATCGATCTTAACCCTGTCCAGGGCATCCTGGAAAAGATCAAGCTCGGTTCGACCGGCTTCGTCTACCTGGTCGATGATGCCGGCAGGCTCATCGCCTCTTCCAACAATTACGCTCCGGCGGGAGAACCGCTCTTGGAGGTTCCGCTCGTCAAGGACACGGTCGCCGGCAATCTGCACGACGGCCTGGCCTCGGAGGAACAATACACCGACCGTCTCGGACAGAAGGTGATTTTTGCCAGCCGGCCCATGGGCAAGGTCAACTGGTTCGTCATCAGCGAATGGCCGCGGGACGACGCCTATAGCGTCATCAACGAGATCCTTCTGCGCTCCGCCATCATCATCGCCTCAAGCCTCATCCTGATCCTCATCCTGGCTTTTGTCTTTGCCAGACAGGTCGTAAAACCTATAGAGATCCTTAAAGAAGGGGCGAGACAGATAGCCGGCGGCAACCTGGATTACTGCCTGGACCTGGAAACGGATGACGAATTCGCCGCCTTGAGAGAAAGATTCAACGAGATGATAAAGGCCCTGAAGGAGAATAAGAAGCTGAAGGATGAATTCGTCTTCATCGCCGCCCACGAACTCCGGGCTCCGGTAACCGCCATCAAGGGCTACCTTTCCATGGTCCTTGACGGCTCGTTCGGCCGGATACCGGTCGCCGCGGAGAAGAACCTGAAGATCGTCGAGGGCGCCAACGAACGGCTGGTTCAGCTCGTGCAGGATCTCCTGGAAGTGGCCCGCAACGAATCCGGCACCTTGAAAGTCAGCCTCTCGCCCCTGAAAATAAGCGAAAGCATCCAGACCGTCATCAAAGAACTGTCGCCCATGGCCGGACAAAAGGGTCTCAAGATCGTCTATAAAGACCCCTTCGAGAAAAATGTCCAGGCCGACGCCTTCAAATTGAAAGAAGTCTTGGTCAATCTGGTGACTAATGCCATCAAATACACTCCGACTTCCGGAGAAATCCTCATCAGCCATGAGATCAAGGGCAAGGAACTCCTGACTTCCGTCAAGGATAGCGGCATAGGCATCGCGCCGGAAGATATGGGAAAATTATTCAATAAATTTTATAGGGTCAAGACAGAGGAGACGGCCAAGATCGAGGGCACCGGCCTCGGACTTTTCATCTCCAAAGAAATAGTCGAACGGATGGGCGGCCGGATCGAAGTCGAATCCCAACCCGGCAAAGGCAGCACCTTCAGCTTCAGCCTGCTCATATCTTGACTTTACACCTCTTCTAAAAAATTTTATAATAAAAATAGTTATACACATCTTTATTAACAATTTATCAAGACTCCGGACTTTAAGGCCCTTTTGACAAGCAAGGGACTGAAAACCTTAGCCGGAGCCTTAAACATAAACCCCCATTTTATGTTTAAACTCTTCGCCTCTTCAAAGCTCCAGAAGCTTACTTCTCGGGTGCTTAATTCTAAAACTACCTATATCATCTTATTCTTAGTGATACTGGCCCAATTTTTATTGGTCAGTATCATTTTTTTTAGAGACAGACAGGCTTCCGAGATTCTCAACGATAAATTGAACTTCATGGAAGGCCAGCAGGCCCAATTGGATAATAAACTTAATATTTTGCAATCCAATCTCATGCGCATGACCGCCCAGCTTTATCGCCTGGAGGGTAATTCAAAATAAATTTTTTATATAAAATTAATTTTTTGGCGGACAGCCTGAAAGCCGTCCGCAAACGGAGGGAAAAAATATGCATACCTTCAAGCAAAAGCTTATGAAGCTGACCGTCTGGTCGGTGATTTTTGCTACCATCATCTGGAGCATCGGCATGCCCGTCAGCGTGCTGGTCTTGCCGACCATCGCGGCTGCCTCGAATATCACCGAAGCGACCGCGCCGACGGAACTCTTAACCAATCCGCAGACGTCGGCCAAAGGCAACGCGGTCGTGGCCATGGACAGTTTTTCCTTGGTCCAAACTTCCGGCGCCGCCACTCTGGCCTCAGTCAGCGTCGAGGTCGTCGACCCTGACGCAAGCGGCTTAGCTTCAGCCGATATCGCTTCCGTCTCTTTGAGACAAGAAAGCGGAGCTACGCCCGGCTTCCAAGAGGCGCAAGACACTTTGGTCGCCGGCGCCTCGGTTTCCAACCCGACCATCGGCTCCCCTGTCACCCTGACCCCGACGTCGCCGGTGGCTATCGGCGCCACTCCGGTCCAATTCTATATCGTCATAACCCTCGCCGCCTCTCCGACCAATGGCCATCACCTCACCATCAACTTTCCGACCGGCTATGGCACCGATAATTCCGCCAATACCGTCGGCACGCCCTTGACCGGAACCAAAGTCTTGGCTATTGACATGACCAGTCCGACTATTTCCAAAGTGGAAAAGATCAACCCCCAGGCCGTCAACGTCACCTTCTCCGAACCGGTCTCCGATACGGCCGCGACGACTACTAGCTATACTTTCAGCGACAACCTTTCCGTGACCGGAGTCTCTAGGCAGAATTCCAGCATCTATACTGTTTATGCCAATAACAATATCACCACTGGCTCGACGACTCTGACCGTCAGTTCGGCCGTCCTGGATCTGGCCGGCAATGCCAACGCCTCGACCAGCCCCGTCACCATCGTCGAACCGAATAAGGTCAAGATCAGCGAAGTCATGTACGGGACCAATACCGATACGACCAATGAATTCGTCGAGCTTTATAACGGCAGCCCCGCGCCGGCCGATGTTTCGGCCTATAAATTGCATATCAGGAACGCCAGCGGCACGGACACGAATGTACCGCTGACTTTCGCCACTTCCTCTATCCCGGCTTTCGGATTTTTCCTGATCGCGCCCGATGGCGCCAACGTCGGCGCGACGCCGGACGCCACTTACAGCACTTCGACCGCCGAGCTGGTCGCCAACGGCGGCGTCTATATAAGTAAGAGCGCCTCAGCCGGCGTGGATGTGATCGACAAGCTCGGCTGGGGGACCCAGCCTCCCGGAGGCTTTGAAGGCTCCCCCGCCTCGGCCTTCGGCCTCGGCTCTTCTCTGGAGCGCAAGGCTTTCGGAGACGCCACTTCTACCGATATGATGAGCGGCGGCAAATACGAAACCCAAGGCAACAGCTGGGATAGCGACAGCAACTCTTTCGATTTTGTCTTAAGATCCAGCCCCCAACCTCAAAACTCCCTCTCGCCCGCCGAATCCAATATGGGCGGCGGTGGCGGCGGCGGTGGCGGCGGCAACGGCCCCATGATCAACCATATGCCCGTCAACCTGGCTTCGACCGGTAGTAACTTGGCGATCATGGCCCAGATGGGTGATCCCCAGACCCCGGTTAACCAGCTTACCCCCGAACTCCACTATATGATCGGCGACGGCACTCCCGGCGACAATACCCCCAGCCAATATACCGCCGCGGTAGGTACTTATGAAGGCAATGGCTTTTTCCAATTCGTCATCCCTCAAGCGACCGTCGATGGTAGTCTTGCTAATGGGGTTTATTATTATTTAAAACTCACCTCCTCAAGCGGGACGAAATTAATGTCTAATAATCCGACCGCCGATTCGAGCGGCCTGGAAGCCAATGTTGCCCAAAATCCTTTCAAAATAACGATCCAAAACGGCTCCGGCTGGACCAAGCATAATATCACCGGCACCCTCCAGGATCAGGCCGCTTCGCCGATAGCCGGAGCTTTCGTCTTCCTGGAAGGCACAGGTTACGCCACCACCACGGCGGCCGACGGCACCTTCTCCCTGACCGGGGTCAAGGATGGTATCTATAATTTGATCATGGCCAAAGACGGCTACTATCAAGGTAATTTCAACAACATTTCTTTGAACGGCAGCAATTTCGACGTCGGCATCTATCCCCTGAGCGCCGGTTCCGGCGGCGGCATGACCGGAGATTCAACCCAGCCGACAGTCAAATGGACCGGTCCGAACGACGGCATGACCGGCATCCCCCCGGGCGTGGATAATTTTCAGATCTTCATCGGCTTTTCCAAAGATCTGGACGGCTCTACCTTCAATAATACCAATGTTTACCTGACTACGGACGGCTCCACCCCCGTCGCTTCGACAGTCGTTTATGACAATAATCCGGCCGGCCGGGCCGCCAATACCCCGCCCGATCCTTATCTGGGCATCGTCAACCCCCCTAGTGGCGGTTTCGCGGCCAATACTACTTATTATCTGGTGATGACCGGCAACGTGCGCGATACGGCCGGCAACCCCCTGCAAGGAAACCGGGCGCAGGGAGGGCACGTCATCTCTTTCACGACCGGCAGCAACTTCATGGGCGGCGGCGGCATGGGCACGTCCTCGAGCGGTTTCACTTACGGCTCGGGCGACATGAGGCCGCCTTTCGTACTGGGCACCATCCCCTTCGACGGCACCATGGACGTCGTCCCCAATACCAAAATAAATATCGGCTTCTCCGATCCTATGGACCAGTCCTCGATCATGACGGCCGGCAACCTGAAATTATATAAGGTCGACATCGTCAATAACGCCGAAAGTCTTACTCCGATAACGATATCCGCCTCTGTGGATACTTCCCAAAAGATTGCCATCCTGACGCCTTCAAGCAACCTGGCGGCCGGCAAATACCGCATCGTCGTCACCGGCGCCCTGAAGAGCGCGACCGGCATTTTCATGGGCGATCCCGCCACCGGACAGAACACTTCTTCTTCGGAATCGTTCCGCTCCAATTTCGAAGTCGGCGCCAACACTCTGCCAGACACCACCAAACCGACCGTGGTCGGAACCTGGCCGGTCAATAATGATACGAGCATCGCGGTCAACCCGGGCGTCTTGACCATCCAGTTTTCCGAAGGCATGGATCCTTCTACGGTCAACGCCGATACCATCACTCTGACCCGAGGCACCACCCAAGTGACCGGCAGCGTCAGTTATGACCCCCTGTCCAGATCCGCATCTTTCATCCCCAACGTCGCCCTCTCGCCGAGCACCAGTTATGCCCTGACCATAACCGGCAGCGCCACGGCTACTTCGACTTCAGTGACCGACATCGTGGGCAATCCCCTGGCCGCAAACGACGTGGTCAATTTTACCACCACTTCTGCTGCCGACACGCAGGCTCCCCAGATAATGTTCGCTAACGGCGACGACTTTGCCGTGGCCGTCACCTTCAACGAGCCGATGAATTCCGCCAAAATCACCGATTCCACCAATTGGCCGCACTCCGTCTTGAATCCTGCTAATTATATCCTGAAGTACGGCGACCCCGGCACCGCCACCAGCACTTGGACCAGCATCAATATCGCCACCTCCACCCTGCTTTATGACGGCACGAGCAACACCGCCACCATCAAGGATCTGGGGCTGCCTCCCGGCACGACCAGCGGCAAGAACTACTATGTCGACATGAGCTCTTCGGGAGCGGCCGACCTCTCGGGCAACCTGGTAGCTTCGTCCACGGCCAGCACCTCCCAGATGCCGGCCCAATCGAGCGCCCAGACCAACGGCATGCTCGGTCCCAATATGGGCGGCGGCATGACCGGCGGCCAGATGGGCCCGTCGATGAACCAGATGGGCATGATGAAAGCCGGCGTCTCCCCCATGAACGCCATGGCCGGCCAGACTACTACCTACTTCGTCGACATGCCGGTGACTAAGGCGATAGCGAACGGCGATAAGATCGTCCTGACTTTCCCGCAAGGATTTGATGTCACAAGCGCCATGCAAGACGCCAATTCTCCCATGAATTCTGACATAAACGCCAATGGAAGCGGCACCATCTCTTTCTCTACGGTGTATGAAGAAAGCGGCGGCGCGGCCGGAGACGGCGTAACCGTAGACGCCGCGGCTCACACGATTACCGTCACCCTGACGGTCAGCGGAACCACGCCGGCATCCGATTTTCTCCATTTTGATCTGGCAGGCATCAAAAATTCTTCCATTCCGCGCGATTTCAACACTTCCGGCTATTCGGTCGACATGAAAGTCCTTGATGCCAGCGATAACCTCCAGGAAACCGTCACCCCCATGCCTTTCTTCATCAACCAAGGGGGTACGAGCGCGCTTTCCGGAAGCGTCACTTTGACCGGGGCTACTGAAAACGGAACCGTTAATGTCTATTTAGGTTCGCCCATGACCGGCCCCTTGAATACCAGCGTCACCATAACTAACGGTACCGGCTCTTATTCCTTCAGCAATATCCCGGATGGCAGCTATATGATCTTCACCGATCCCACCCTGACGCTCACCGGGACCAGCACGCAATGGAACGGCATGAACATGCCCATGCCGGTTACGGTTTCCGGCAACACCACCAAAAATCTGACTTTTGCCAGCCAAAATTCCGGCAGCGTCCTGGATCTGACCGTCAACTTGAGCGGCGCTTTCGGCTCAAATAGCATCGATGTCTTCGCCGGCAACCCCAGCGGCTTCCGCGTCACGACCATAACCAATCCCGGCACCAATCCGGCGGCCGTCCATCTTTACTTGCCGGCCGGCGACTGGATGATAGGCGTCGGACCCTCCATGCCTAAAGGACCGATGTCCGGTCCTCCCCCCATGCCCGACTGGATGCCGCCGATGCCGCAGATGGTAAAAAGCACCGGGTCCGGTTCTTCTTCAATCACCCTCTCCATCGCCAGCGCCAACATGAACATTATCGGTTACGTGACAGACGGCGTGGCTACGACTTCTTACCCGAACGGCACTCCGATCGCTAATGCCGAAGTTTACGCCTACCAGCCCATGGGAAACGGGATGGGCTCACATACCACTACCGATACTTCCGGCAAATTTACCTTAAAGATCGCACAACCAGGAAATTACTCCGTCGGCACCTTCAAACCCGGCCTCCCCAGTGTGCCTGACAGGAGCGTGGTCGTAAACAATAATTCCTCCAATACCGACGGCAATTCCAGCGCCGATATCTATGTCGACAATAATTTGATCACCGCTTCCAACCTGTTCGTCCTTAAGATCAAAAAACCTGCCCATACTATCTCTGGCAAATTGACCGATGGCACTAATCCCGTTTCTTACGCACCGGTCTGGGCCTATCAAGCTAACGGTTATGGCAATTCCAATACCATGACGGATTCTTCCGGCAATTATATCCTTTACGTCGATAACGGGACTTGGGTGGTCAACGCCAATATCCCCAACTATGGCGACGCCCAATCGCAGACCGTGGTGGTTAACGGATCCGATATGACCCAGAACCTGGCTCCCGCCAATGCTTCCACTTATTATACTATCTCCGGCTCGATCACGATCGGCGGCACGGCTCAGGCCAATATGCCTATCCGGGCGGTCGAATACAGTTCCGCCGGCGCGCCTACGGGCAAGGAATACCATGGCTTCACCGATTCCTCGGGCGCTTATTCCATCTCCGTCCCCGGGACCGGAACTTCCGGCCAATACAAATACTACCGGGTCGATATCTGGACGCCTGATTATGGACAAGTCGGCCTGAGCTATGACCAGATCGCCAATAATCCGGCCAACATCAGGATCGATAACACCGGGACCACGACCGCTGACATCCTGATCAATCCCAGTAATCTCATCACAGCCACCGTCTCACTTGCCAACAAATCAGGTTATTCTGGCAAAGAAGGAATTTTGACCATCAATGGCGTCACCTGCTCCGGCTCAACCTGCAAACCGTCGGATTTCCATAAAATCTTAAGGATTCCCGACATCTCCGGAGCCGACCAAACCATCCAGCTCAAATCTTCGAGCGATTATTTCTTCTCCCTGGACATTCCGGGGGTCGACCAGTACATGCCCGACCTTGATCCTTCGACCGGACGCGATTCGACCACCGGCTCCGTGATAGCTACCACTACGGACCGGGTCGTCAACTTCACCTTACCCAACACCAGCACCGCCATGGCCGCCATCACCGGCACGGTCACGGACGTTTCCTCTAACCCGGTCACCAACGCCTGGGTCTGGATAAAAGATGCCGATACCGGATACTTCAACGGAACCTCCACCATAGCCGATGGTTCCTACTCCTTGAGCGTGCCCATTGGGACCAATTATAAAGTAGGAGCGGAAAAACCGGGCTATATGTCCGTAGAGCCGGCCGATTTGAGCGTTTCGGCCGCTACTAGCAAAAATTTGACCTTGACCAAGGGCGATTATAAAATTTCCGGACATATCTATGCTGATGCCAATAGTAATTCCAGCTACGACGCCGGCGAAGAGGTGGCCAACGGCTGGGTAAGGGCGGAAACTACGGACGGGACGCAAAAGACCAACGCGCCCACGGACGGCAACGGTTATTTTGAACTGCCCGTAGTCAATGGCACCTGGGAAGTCTACGGAAGCGCGGATGGATACGAGGAGACCCAATTAGCTTCCAACGTTACCGTCAATGGCGCGAACCAGACCAACCAGAACATCAAGCTCACCGTCGACGCCAGTTGGGCCAACAAGAGCCAGATGACCAAAGTTACTCCGGCTTCCGGCGTAACCCTTGATGACACGGCGTCCTCGAGCACCGGGATAGAGATCATCGCTCCGCCCAACGCCTTGAGCCAATCGACCGGCGCCGGCAGCCTTACCGCCGCCATCACCAATGCGGTGGTCACAACCAATTCCAGCCAACCCTTCGCCGGTGAAGGCACGAAAATCACAGCCAAGCTCACGAATACCGACAATACCACCCAGGCCTTGGACAACTTGCAGGATTATATCGATATTGAAAAAAATATCTATAAGTCCGAGATAGACGCCCAGATCACCGCCGGCAACGTAGACCTGACCAAGCTGAAAACCATGCAGAACGGCTATTGGGATTCCACTTCCAACGACTGGGTGAGCCTACCGACCACCCGAGCCGCTTACTATAAGACCAACTCGAACGATACCGAATGGACTCTCTATTCCAATCCTAATGCCAGCGATGATTTTAACGCCTTTATCGACACCCTGGTCGCGGGTACGAATTACGCCGATTATAAGCTGGTCTTCACTTCCAAGACGAAGCACTTGACCATCTTCGCCATCATCATGCCCTTCGTGGCGACACCGGCCCAGGCAGCTCCCGCTTCCCCGGCCCCGGCGCCCGCGGTCATATCCGGCGGCGGCTCCCTCTCCACCTTCTGCTCGGAAGTGACTTATTCCGACTGGGGAGCTTGTTCGGACGGCTATCAACACAGGAGCGTGACTGCCAGGACTCCCAATAGCTGCGTCCTGACAACTAACCAGGAAGCCCAGGAAAAACGCGCCTGCCAGACAACCTTGCCGGAAACCATCAACCAAACGACTCAAGAGATAACCCAGGTGGCCAATAATGCCTCGGCGACAGCCAAAGAATTCGCGGAAAAGATAATCGCCATCGCTTCGGACGCCGCCGAAATCATAAAAGCGAACGTCAACGCCCTTTTGGGCAAACTGGGCTTCGAAAGAGATTTGGCCAAAGAGACCTCGAGCGCCAAAAAATACGTAAGAGCTCTCATCAAAGATACGGCCGACCTGGAAAACAAGCACGTGAATGCCATCACCAACTTCGTAACTTATGGCTCCGAGACCACTCTCAAGCTCGGCGCCGGCGAACGGGCCGGAGTCTTAGGCTCCTACAAGGACGCGTTCAACAAATTGCCGAAGACCCAGGAGGAATGGGACGATGTCATCAAGATCGCCAACGGCCGCTGGCCGGGCGAAAAGAGCGACACCGCCTTGGAGCAGGCGAAGACCGAATTCGTGAAAGTTTACAAAAGAACCGCCGATATGAACGATTCCCATGATAACGCCGCGGTGACCGTCATAGCCTACGGCCTAAGGCCGATAAACAGAAATCTTGATTCCGAAAGAGCGGCCATAAAGATCTTCAAGGGCGTTTACGGCCATAATCCGATTTCCGCCTTGGCTTGGGACATCGTCAGGGCGATCGCCTATAGCGGCGCCAAGCGATAGCGCGAAAGGAAAAAAACCTAACTTTTATAGCCGGGGCGGTTATTTACCGCCCCGGCTATAAGTTTATTGAGATTTGACGATTCAGTCACCCTCGAATACCGCTTATCATCACTCCATTTTATACCAAAGACAAAGAGGAGCCTGCCAGGACTCCTCTTTTATTTTGGATCTTCCGAGTTTGATTTAATCTTCCGCGCGAGCTTTAGGATCTCCTTCATCCTTTTCTCGTGCTCTTTCTTGGATTTGCCGACCTCCTTCTCTCCCAACATAGCCGCTACCGCTCTTACTTGGACCGAATCTTCCTCACTGAACTCCCCTATTTCTTCCAACTTAGCCAGAAGTTCGCCCAGAAGTTCGTGCGTGGAATAATAATCCCGGCTTTCATGGGCTATTTTGATGGCCACTACGTAGGTTTCCACAAAATCCACGAACCTGTAGAGATCGAGCTTCCTCAACTTCTTCGGACAGACCGCGAAATTGCGAACTTCCTCGGGCAGCCTCTCTTCACCTTCCAATTTGAAGAGCCCCGAGATGGCGGTCTTGAGAGAAAACAAGATTTCCAAAGTCAAAGCTTGCGCGCTCTTCAAAAAGATCACCCCCTTTACTTAAAATTTAGATAAAGCTTAGCAAGGCTTCGATAAAAAGACAAGTCAAGCAAAATTAAAGCGCCCCGGAGAGGGGCGCTTTTCAAACTGAGAACTATAATACGGCTTCTTTGGCTGCCTTGGAAACGCGGAATTTAACTACGGTCTTGGCAGGGATCTGAATGGTGGCGCCGGTGGCCGGATTCCTGCCGGTCCTGGCTTTTCTCTGGATCTTTACCATCTTGCCAAAACCGGGTAAGGCGAATTCCCCAGCCTTTTTGACCTCGGAATAAGCCATGGCTGCTAATTTATCAAGGACAGCGGCAGTGTCCTTCTTGCTCAAGCCAGTGTTCTCGGCGAGAGTGGCGAGCAATTGAGATTTGGTCATTTTTGCCATAGTTTTAATTTTAAATATTGAATTTTAGCTAAAATTAGATAAAATTTGTCTTATAATTTATATAACACGGGCGAGATTCCGGTTCGCCCCATTACGTAAATTACGGACAAATCTTACTTTTAGCAAAATTCAGGAAAGTATAAACTTATCCACACTTATATTATACAGTAAATTTGCAAAAAGGCCAATAAAATCAAAGGTTTTCAAAATTATCAATTAAGATATTTTTAAGGTTGGCATGGTAACTTGGGGGCATGGAAAAAAACTCCAAAACCCTTCCCGGCCTCGAAAAACGGAGATGGAAAAGGAAGTCCGATCTTTGGTGGGATCCTTTAGCGGATTTCGAAACCACGGTCTTGCCGAACGGATTGACCGTCCACTCGGCCTATTGGCCGGGCCGGCCCTGGGAAGCGGTCGGCTTCATCAATTACGCAGGCGCCCGTTTAGACCCGGAAGGCCTGGAAGGCCTGGCTCATTTCGTCGAGCATATGGTCTCCGAGAACGCCAGCCTGCCCAAAAAAGAGATCCATGCCTTCTTGGATAATTGCGGCGGCATCGCCAATCTGGGAGCGACCGGATACGCCGATGTCAACTATTCCTTTTTCGTACCCCTCGAGAAAAGGATTCTTTCCCGGACCTTAGACATCTTCGGCCACATGCTTCTTCTGGCCGAGATGCGGAACCATTTCAAAAGGGAGAAACAAATCATCATCGGTGAGATAAACCGAGATTATCCGGTCAAATTGCAATTTGAGCTGGATATGAGAGAACGCCTGGCGCTCTACCCCGGCCTTTGGCTTGCCCGATCCACCCGGCCCTTCGGCACCCTCGAATCGGTCGAAAAAATAACGGAAAGAGACCTCCAGGCCCACTATGACCGATATTACACTCCCGCCAATCTGAGTATTGTCGGCGTCGGGGGCTTGGAAACTTCGGAATTCCTAAATTATCTTTCCGAGAGCCCTTTCATGGCAAAGAAAGAAGGGGCGAGGACGCCCATCCTTCCGCCGATAGAGGATTTCCCGCCTCCGACCGAAACCCGCTACGTCTTCGAAGTATCTAATCACGTCAAGATAGAGACTCCTTTCGAAGTCGGAGGCTTCAGGAGCGTCGGAAGGATCCCGGGAACCGTCAGCGAACAGGCCGTCTGGTTCTTGAACTACATGCTCACCGAAGTCTTGGGCGATGAAGTCAGGGAACGGCGCGGCTGGACCTATTACATCAAAAGCTCGATCAAAAATTTCCGCCAATTCCAAGAAATTTCCATCGATAGTGACGGTTTGGCTCTGAAAAGTTTGGATAAGATCGAAGAGGTCGTCGAAGATTGCGTGGCTTCCTTGCATAAGAAGAAGGATCTGTTCGAGCAGGTCAAACGCCGGGCCCTGGCCATGAATCGGATGATCGACCTTACCGGCAAGGGCCTCCGGGATAGCGCTCTTGCCGATCTGGCCATCTACCAACGCGTTCTGCCCTTGGCCGAAGAGCGTAAAAAGATCGAGAAGGTGAACATGAGAGATATCATTGAAGCCTTGGAATGGCTCAAGAAAGAGATGAGATGGACCTTGATCGTCCGTCCTTGAACTGTGGACAATACTGGACTCGGACCAGTGACCTCTCCGATGTGAACGGAGCGCTCTAACCAACTGAGCTAATTGTCCTTATTTTTTGATGCCCGTTCCCCTATCGATGGCCAGATTTACCAACCTGTCCGCTTCTTTGTTCATCTCGCGAGGCACGTGGGTAAAAGTAACTTTTTTGAAATTTAGAGTTTGGTTATAGATCCTGATAAATAAAGGCGCCAGGTTCGCGTCTTTGACCCGGTACTCGCGGTTCAGCTGCTTGACGACCAGTTCGCTATCCAAGAAAAATTCCAATTCTTCGGCCCCTAATTCCTCGGCCTTCTCCAAGGCCGCCAGGACCGCCCGATATTCGGCCTGATTATTGGTGGTCTCCCCTATATATTCGGAAATCTGGGCGGCCACGCACCGATCTTCGCCCATTAGGACGGCGCCGATGCCGGCCGGGCCCGGATTGTTGCGGGCTCCCCCATCAGTAAAAATTATCAGCTTCTTAGGCATTTTGGATATCTAAAATCTTTAATTGCGGCTCTTTGCGACCGTTAAATTCATTCAATTCGATATAGTACACCATATCAATTTTATCTCCGATACGCAACTCTTTCCATTGTTCGGCCTGGCCGAAGCCCAAAGCGCTCAAGATTCCCGATTCCTCGTCTTTCAATCTAAGTTTCAGGTGCTGACCCTCGAGTCCCAACTTGTTGATATCGACTATGGTAAGATTGCGGCTCAAAAATTTAGGCCGGTCATTGTTCTGTCCGAACGGCGAGAAATCATCAAGGGCTTTCAGAAGATCCAGATCCGCTTCCTTGAGGCCGATCTCCGATTCGATCTCGAGGCGCGGCCTCAAATCGGCGCCTTTAAGCTCTTCTTCGGCGACCGCTTTTATCTTTTCCAAAAAATCTGCCAGCTGTTCCTCTTTCAGGCTGAAACCGCAAGCGGCCGGATGCCCGCCGAACTTTTCCAAAAAAAGGGAGCACTCGCCGACCGCCTTGCTGATATTGAAGCCTTCGACCGATCTTCCCGATCCCTTGAGCATGCCCTCTCCTTGGGTTATGACCAAAGTCGGACGATAAAAACGCTCGGAGATGCGTCCGGCCGCCAGGCCGATCACTCCTTCGTTCCAGGTTCCTTCTTTAGGGCTGACGGCGGTGATGATGGCCTCCGGCCGGCCGGCTTTCAGGGCGGCAGTGATATGATCGACGATATTCTCAGTTATCCTCTGCCGATCCAGGTTCTTGTCATTGAGGTCGCGCGCCAAGGCTTCCGCTTCTTTTTTGTCAGAGGTGATCAGAAGCTCGAAGGCGGTATTGGCGTGATCCATCCGTCCGGCGGCATTGAGCCGGGGAGCGATCTGGAAGCTTATGTTCCAGGAATCGAGCTGCTTATTCTCCTTTATCTGGGCCGCCTTGAAGAGCTCCTTGAGCCCAAGCCTCCTGGTCTTCCTCAAAACCTCCAAACCTCGTCTGACCAATCCCCTGTTTTCGCCCAGAAGGCTGACGCAATCAGCCACCGTGCCGATGGCGACCAGATCCAGGATCTGTTCCCCGAGCTTCCTCTTAGCTTCTTCTCCCAAGGTCGACCGGCTGATCAAGGCTTTGGCCACTTTATAAGCGACACCCACCCCGGCCAAAGATTTGAAGGGGTAGTTCTCGCCTCTCGCCACCGGGTTGATGATCAGACAGTCCGGCATCCCTTCGTCAGTTTCCGGCGGCAGATGATGATCGGTGATGATCACTTCCATCTTCTCCTTGGCGTAAGCGACCTCCTCCTTGGCCCGGATGCCGCCGTCGACGGTGATCAATAATTTCGAGCCGAGGCTGGCGATCTCGTCGATGGCCTTTTTATTGAGGCCATAGCCTTCGCTGACCCGGTCGGGAATATAGACCTCCGCCCGAGCCTTCAGGCTCTTCAAAGTATCATAAAGGACGGCCGATGAGGTCACGCCGTCGGCGTCATAATCGCCATAAATAGTAATCTTATTCTGCTCTTTGATGTGCTTGATGATCAGTCCGACGGCCGCGGCCATGTCATTGAACAAGAAAGGGTCCGATTCTTCCTCGGGATGGAAAAAAGCATGGATAGTTTCAGCCCCGGTCAGGCCGCGATTAAAGAGCAATTGCAAGATCACCCGGTCGTATTGAGGATAGGTCTTGATAAATTCTTCGTTAATTTTCGGCAAAATCTGCCAAATTTTTGACATCGGAGAATCTTTATGCTTTAATTAAATCAAATTTTTTCTTTTCCAAGTTCTAAGGAGGAGAGTATGGAGAAAAATCAGACACCCCCGGTGCACGTTTG
>JAKAJF010000003.1 GCA_021813875.1 bacterium
GGCCGAGAGGAAGCTATCAGTGGTCAAGGAAGCCTTACTGATGCCAAGCAAGAGCTCGATGGCTTCTGCCTCTTTCTTCTTAGTCTTCTTAGTCTCAGTATTAGCCTTGTCAAAAACACCTCTCTCGACGATCTCACCCGGCAGCAGCTCGGTATCTCCGGAGGCGGTGATATAGGCGCGGGAGAACATCTGCCTGGCGATGATCTCGATATGCTTGTCGTTCAAAGGCTGGCCCTGGGAAGAATAGACATACTGGATCTCTTTGATGATATATTTCTGAGTTTCGAGCTTGCCTTTTAACTCATACAACTGCTGCAGGTCGATGCTGCCCTCAGTGAGCTGATCGCCTTTCTCGACCATCTGGCCGTCTTTGACCAGGATGTGGAAGCCTTTGGGAATGATGAATTCTTTGACCTTCTCGACGGGAGTGGAAACTTTGACGTATTTCTCCTCTATCTTGACCGTCCCGCCGTTCTTGGCCTTGATCGCCTTACCGGCGATGGTGAAAAGCTTATCGCCGTCCTTGATGGTCTCGCCGTCCTTAACGGCTAATTTGGGCTTGGCCTCTTCGGTGTTTTCAAGCTCTTCCTTCAAACCTTCGGCGAAATAATACTTGTCGGAATCTGCCCCTTGGTAATGGATTTTCAAGATCTTCACCTGGGTGTTATTGACCAGGATCTCTCCGGTTTCGTCCTCGATGGTCCGCTGGGAAGATTCGATCTTGACCTTGCCGGAGACATCGGCGATGAACGCTTTCCTTTTCGGAGGACGGGCCTCAAAAATTTCTTCGACCCTCGGCAGACCCTGGGTGATATCTTCACTGCCGGCCACACCGCCGGTATGGAAGGTCCTCATGGTCAGCTGGGTGCCAGGTTCGCCGATGGATTGGGCGGCGATGATGCCGGCGGCCGTACCGATCTTGACCGGCTTATTATAACCAAGATCATAACCGTAGCATTTGACGCAGACGCCGCGGTTCATCTTACAGCTTAAGACCGACCTGATGCGGACTTCTTCGATATCTTCGCTGGAGATCCTTTCAATCACCTCTTCAGTGACCAATTCGCCGGCCTCGAGCAGAACCTTGCCTTTCTTATTCTTCAGATCGCTTGCCAGGTAGCGGCCGACGATCCTCTTCATGATGTCATAACCCATCTCGTCACTTTCTTTCTTGGTGATCAAGAAGCCTTCGTGGTCGCCGCAATCATCCTTGATGATCATAACGTCCTGGGAAACATCGACCAGGCGCCTGGTCAGGTAGCCGGCGTTAGCCGTCCTCAAGGCGGTGTCGGAAAGACCTTTTCTGGTAGCGTGGGTGGAAATGAAATATTCGAGCACTCCGAAGCCTTTCTTGAAGTTTCCTTTGACCGGCAGCTCGATGATGTCTCCGGAAGGCGAGGTCACCAAGCCTTTCATGCCCAGGATCTGGGTCAGCTGGGTCCAGCTTCCGCGAGCGCCCGATTCGATCATGGAATAGACAGGTCCGTTATACGGCAAACCTTTTTTGCAGATATCGGTGACTTTATCTTTGACGTTGGTCCAGAGCTCGATGACCTTGCCGTATCTCTCGCTATCGGTCAAGAGGCCTTCCTCATACTGCTCCTGGATCTTCTCGACCATCTGGCTGGCCTCATCGATCAATTCGTCCTTGGCCGCGAATTCGGGAAGGTCGCCCATGCCCCAGGAAAGACCGGATTTTGTGATGAATTCAAAGCTCTTCCTCTTGAGCTCGTCCAAAAATTGGACCGTCCTCTCTTCGCCGTAATGCCGTAAGCATTCTTTGACCAAGTTCTTCAGCTTGCCTTTGCCGACGACTTCGTTGACGAAGCGCAATTTCTCCGGAAGGATCTCGTTGAAGATGATCCTGCCGACGGTGGTCTTGACCAGTTCGGCCTTGTTCTTCTGGCCCATCCTGACCTTGATAGTGTCCTGCAATTTGATATGACCGGTCTCATAAGCGAAGCGGGCTACGACGGGTGAATAAAAATATTTTAATTTCTTCTCGTCAATCTCTTCCTTCTGGCCTTCGCTGGTCATATAGAAGCTGCCCCAGACGATGTCTTGGCTCGGTGCCACGACCGGATCGCCGGTGGCCGGCTTCAATAAGTTATGGGAAGACAGCATGATGTCCCTGGCCTCGGCGATAGCCTCAGTGGTCAAAGGCACGTGGACGGCCATCTGGTCTCCGTCGAAATCGGCGTTGAAAGCGGTACAGACGAGCGGATGGATCTGGATGGCCTTACCTTCGATCAGGATCGGCTTGAAGGCCTGGATGCCGAGACGATGCAGGGTCGGAGCGCGGTTCAGCAATACATAGGCGTCCTTGATGATATCTTCCAAGATATCCCAGACCTTATCATTGCCGGTCTCGATGAAACGGGAGGCGCTCCTGACATTATGGACGATCTCCTGGCTGATCAATTTGGAGATGACAAAGGGCTTGAAGAGTTCCAGGGCCATGGTCTTCGGCAAACCGCACTGGTCCAGGTTCAATTTCGGATTGACGACGATGACGCTGCGGCCGGAGTAGTCGATCCTTTTGCCCAAGAGGTTCTGGCGGAAGCGGCCTTGTTTTCCCTTCAAGGAATCAGCCAAGGATTTGAGCATCCTCTTCTGTCCCGTCGAAGCGGCCACGGTCTTCGAATGTCTGGCCGAATTATCGATCAAGGCGTCGACCGCTTCCTGGAGCATCCTTTTTTCGTTGCGGCAGATGACCTCCGGAGCATTGAGTTCGATCAGTTGCTTCAGACGGTTGTTGCGGTTGATGACGCGGCGGTAAAGGTCGTTCAAGTCGGAAGTCGCGAAACGGCCGCCATCCAGAGCCACCATCGGCCTCAGATCGGGCGGGATGACCGGGATGACCGAGAAGATCATCCATTCCGGACGGATATTGTTCGACAACAGGCTCTTGCAGAGCTTCAGGCGGCGGATCAATTTATCCTTCTTGGAATCGACCGCCGTCTCCAGATCCTTCTCCAGATTTTTGATCAATTTTTCCAGATCGATCTTTTCCAAGAGCTTACTGATAGCTTCGGCGCCGATGCCGGCTTCGAAGATGTGGCCGTATTTCAAACTTAGATTCTGATAAGCGCCCTCGGAAATGATGACCATCGGCTTCAGGTCCTTGAGCTCCTTCTGGGCCTGATCGAAGGCCTGGCTTAAAGTCTCCAACTTTTCATCCCTGATCTTGGCCAAAGCTTCCAGCTCTTCGTTCACACCCTCTTCAATCTCCTCCTCTTCGACCCCTTTTTCCTTAAGTTTACCCTTCTTGCCTTTGATCTCGCCGGCTTGGCGGGTAAAGTCGGATTCGATACTTTTCTTCTTGCTCTTGTATTCCTGCTTGATCTGTTCGATAGTGGCTTGTTTCAGGTCTTCATTGACGTCCGTGATGACGAAACTGGCGAAATAGATGACCTTTTCCAAGGCTTGCATAGGCAGATCGAGCATCAAGCCGATCTTCGAGGAAGTGCCTCTCAAGAACCAGATATGGGAGACCGGTGATTCCAATTTGATATGGCCCATGCGCTCTCTCCTGACCATGCTATGGGTGACTTCCACGCCGCATTTGTCACAAACGATGCCTTTATAGCGGATCTTCTTATATTTACCGCAGTAACATTCCCAATCTTTGGAAGGCCCGAAGATGCGCTCGCAGAAGAGCCCGTCCTTCTCCGGCTTCTGAGTGCGGTAATTGATGGTTTCCGGACGCGTCACCTCGCCGTGCGACCAGGAAAGGATCTCCTCGGGCGAAGCCAGTTTGAGCTTGATGGCGTCGAAATCCGTGGTTTTTATAGGATTAAGCATATGTTATATAATAAAATAATTAATTGGTTAAAGTTTCTTGCTCTTCTTATCTTCAGCTTCCGTTTCAGCCTTTTCTTCTCCGCCCAAGAGTTCGACATCGAGGCCCAGGCCTTTCAATTCCCTCACCAAGACGTTGAAAGATTCCGGAACGTTCAACTTCCTGATCGGTTCGCCCTTGATGATGGATTCATAAGCCTTGCTCCTTCCTGGAACGTCGTCGGATTTGATAGTCAGGATTTCCTGCAAGGAATGGGCGGAGCCGTAAGCTTCCAGGGCCCAGACTTCCATCTCGCCGAACCTCTGGCCGCCGAACTGGGCCTTGCCGCCCAAAGGCTGCTGGGTGATCAAGGAGTAAGGACCGATGGAACGTTGATGGATCTTGTCTTCGACCATGTGGTTCAATTTCAACATGTATTTATAGCCGATAGTGACCTTGTTGTCGTAAGCCTCGCCGGTCTTGCCGTTATACAGAGCCACCTTGCCGTCCTCCGGGAAGCCGGCTCTCTTAAGCTCGCCCTTGATATCCGCTTCCGAGATGCCGTTCAAAGGAGGAGTGACTACTTTGTAATTCAATTTATGGGCAGCCAAGCCTAAATGGGTCTCCAAGACCTGGCCCAGGTTCATGCGGGAGATGATGCCCAGCGGCGAAAGGATGATGTCGATCGGGGTGCCGTCGGCCGTGAAAGGCATGTCCTCGACCGGTACGATCTTGGAGACGACGCCTTTGTTGCCGTGGCGGCCGGCCATCTTGTCGCCGGCCTGGATCTTGCGCAGATTGGCGACCGAGACCTGGATGGACTTGATGACGCCGGCGGCCAGCTTATCACCTTCTTCACGGGAGAAAATCTTGACGTCGATGACTTTGCCGTGTTCGCCGTGTTCGAGATAAAGGGAGGAGTCGCGAACATCCTTGGCTTTTTCACCGAAGATAGCGCGCAGCAATTTCTCTTCGGCCGAGAGTTCGGTCTCGCCCTTAGGAGTGATCTTGCCGACCAGGATATCGCCCGAAGAGACTTCGGCGCCGATGCGCACGATACCTTCCTCATCCAGATCCTTCAATTTCTCTTCGCCGATATTGGGGATATCGTTGGTGACGACTTCCGGGCCGAGCTTGGTGTCGCGTACATCGATCGTATAATCCTCGATGTGTATGGAAGAATAAGTATCTTTCTGGACCAATCTTTCGGAAATGATGATGGCATCTTCATAATTGAAGCCCTCCCAGGTCATGAAGGCCACCAGGACATTCTTGCCCAAGGCCAGCTCGCCCTTATCGATGGCTGAAGAGTCGGTCAGGCCCTGGCCGCGTTTGACCTTGTCACCCTTATTGATGATCGGCCTCTGGTTGATGCAGGTCGAGGCGTTGGATCTTAAAAATTTTGTCAAAGCATAAGAGCGGGTCTTGCCTTCCTTGTTCTTGATGACGATGGAAGAGCCGTCCACCTTGACGACTTCCCCATCTTCCTCGGCCAGGATGACATGGCCCGAATCCTTGGCGGCGCGGGCCTCGATGCC
This sequence comes from bacterium, assembly GCA_021813875.1. Classification (GTDB taxonomy): domain Bacteria; phylum Patescibacteriota; class Patescibacteriia; order Patescibacteriales; family JAKAJF01; genus JAKAJF01. Next base: position 5,320 of record JAKAJF010000003.1, read on the forward strand.
GGTGCCGACGATCGGAGCTTCGCTCGTGATCAAAGGCACGGCCTGCCTCTGCATGTTCGTGCCCATCAGGGCTCTCTGGCCGTCATCATGTTCCATGAAGGGGATCATGGCCGTGGCTACGGAAATGATCTGGTAGGCCGCCACGCCGAAGAAATCGATCTTGGAGACGTCTTCCGTCCAAGGCTTGCCGTATTTCCTAACTTCGCATTTTTCCACCAGAAAGTAGCCATGCTCGTCGATCGGGGTGGTGGCGGCGGTGGTGATATATTTCTCCTCTTCGAAAGCGTCGAGATAGATGATTTCATCGGTGACCACCGGCTTGATCGGAATCAGAACGTGGCGGGCGACTTTCTCCTCAAGCTCCTTGGCTTTTTTAGCGTCGATCAGCTCGCCGGCGGCCATGATCTTTTTGCCGACCTTGTCGCCCTTGTTCTCATAAATATCCTCCCGGGTAATCTTGTCCAAAGTATACTTGGCCTCGTTCGGCACGTCGTGCAGGACCCTTCGGTAAGGAGCTTCCAGAAAGCCGTAATTATTGAGCCTCGAAAAGCTGGCCATGTGACCGACCAGACCGATGTTCGGGCCTTCGGGAGTGGCGATCGGACAGATGCGGCCGTAGTGGGTGGTATGGACGTCACGCACGTCGAAGCCGGCCCGTTCGCGGGTCAGGCCGCCGGGGCCCATGGCTGACAAGCGTCGCTTGTGCTCCAATTCGGCCAGCGGGTTGGTCTGGTCCATGAACTGGGAAAGCTGGGAAGACATGAAGAATTCCTTGACGACGCCGATAACCGGCCGGGCATTGATCAATTTGTTGGGGGTCAGGGAGGCGATGTCAGCGGTGCTCATCCTATCTTTGATGATCCTTTCCATACGGGCCAGACCGACGCGGAATTTGTTCTGGATCAACTCGCCGATGGCGCGCACGCGGCGGTTGCCGAGATGGTCGATATCGTCTTCCTGCTCCTGGGTGATGTTCAGCCTGATGACTTCTCGGATGACGGCGATCAGGTCCTCACGCCTGAAGATCCTGGTTTCTTTATTATTGGGTATGTCAAAGCCGAATTTGCGGTTCAATTTATAGCGGCCAACCCGGTCGAAGTCATAACGATCGAACCTGAAGAACATGGAATGGATGAGTTGGCGGGCATTGTCGGTAGTGACCAAGTCTCCCGGCCTGATCCTCTTATAGACCTCCATCAAGCCGTCGGCCTCGTTCTTGGCGGCGTCCTTGGCGATGGTGGCGGAAATATAGTTGGTATCTTCGTTGGTGATGTCAACATCTTTGAAAAGCTCCAGAATCTCCTCGTCGGTCGAATATCCGAAGGCCCTCAATAAGGAGGTGATGGCCACCTTTCTCTTGCGGTCGATCCTGACCCAGACGACCTTGTTGGTGTCGGTCTCGATCTCAAGCCAGGCCCCGCGGTTCGGGATGATCTTGGCGCCGTAATACTTCTTGCCCTTCAAAAATTCGGAAGTGAAGATGACGCCGGCGCTCCTGATCAACTGGGAGACGACGACTCTTTCGATGCCGTTGACGATGAAAGTGCCGTTCTTGGTCATCAGGGGGAAATCGCCCAAGAAGACCTCCTGGGTGGTGGTCTGGCCGGTCTTCTTGTTGACCAGCTTGACGTTGACCCTCAAAGGCGCTTCATAAGTGATATTTTTGGCCTTGCTTTCGGCCTCGTTGAATTTCGGTTCGTCCAAGTAATAATCGGTGAAATAGAGCTCCAGGTCGCGGCCGATAAAATCGGTGATCGGCGAAATCTCGTCAAAAAGATCAGCCAAGCCTTCTTTCAAGAACCAATTATAAGAATCTTTTTGGATCTCGATCAGGTCGGGCATGGGAATAGCCTCATGCGACGGCACAAAATATTTTCGCCCCCCCATAAATTTATAATCTTGATCTACGCTAGTTTTAGGATTCATATATTTAAAGACAAAAAAATCTCAACCCCTTTTTCTTGGCTTGAGTTTTTCCCTCCGCCGCTAAGCGAGAGGGCAAAAATATTAAATTAAAGAAGGTAAGCAACCACTTATTTAAAAAAAATAAAAAACGGTCAAGTAACTTTTGGTCTTTTAGACTTACCGTTTTGTTTCCATTTATGATGAAAATGGGAATAAAAATAAGTACCTTCGCCAGCCGGTTCACAGCCGTAATGAGCGGAACAAAAAAATATCCTTAAAAATCTTGTTTAATATTAACAGTTATGATAAGGATTGTCAAGAGTTAAAGCAAATTTTTAAAAAACATGCAAGTGGCTATTTTTAAACTCTAAAAAATGGCCAATCTAAGCTTAAAAATATTCTTGACTCATCGGCCCGGCCGAAAAGGCGGATGACGCTTATCCACAATCGAATTCAAGGATCAATCTTTCATCCAGCCACTGGCGAGCCTGACAATCTTACTGATACCGCCACGGTTGACCAATTCCAAGAAAAGCGAAGTCCAGGAAGAGATCTGAAAGGCGGCCAGGGCCGCGCCTACCAAGACGACCACCGCCAAAAGGACCAGGAAAGCTAAGAAGGCCACGATCCAGAAAGCGGCCAGGGAAATGAGCTTATAAAGAAGCAGAGCGGAAAAGACGAAAGGCAGGGCTAAGATGAAGACCACTACCACCAAGCCAAGCCCGATGATGAAATTGATGAAAAAAAGGATGAAAGCCATCTCCAGACTGACAAGCCAGTTCTTCTTAAAGAGCTTCCAGCCGGCCTTGAGAGAGTCGCAGAATCTTTCGCCCTTGAGGACGTTATAAGCGATAGAATATTTGATGATGAAGGAAATGGCCAGAATCAGGGCCATGAAAATGGTAAAGGCGATGATATAAAGCAGATTGCCGGCCCAGGCGTTGGCGTGCGAAGCTCCTAAGATGAGCGGCAGGCCCACTATCAGAAAAGTGAGGAAAATCGCGATCTTATAGGTGATATTCAGGCCCAAGACCGCCCAGAATTTCTTGATGCCGGTCTCGACGCCGCCCTTAAAATCACATCTTTTCCTCCCGGTGGCGCAGGCGGAATTGTTCACTAAAGCGATCTGGGAGACCACGGTCAGCCAGATCAGGAAACCGGCCAGCGCCAGGATAATGAGGCCGAGCACCAGGAGCATGACCAAGGAGAGGGTGTTTTCGCGCATGAGCAGGCCTAGATTAGCGAAAGCTTGGCGGCTGAAAAGTCCGGTCGCGGCCACGGTCGACCAGGCAGGCAGGACCGCCGGCCCGGTTTCTCCGGTGATGCCGCGGAGCAAAATTTCATATTCTCCGCCATTCCCCAGGAGGGCGGCGAAGATCCCGAAGAACCACAAGTATTTATTGGTCCAGGTGATCTTCCAGGCTTGCTTAAGAATATTGCGATAGAGTGGCATATTTTTACCTCCTTGCCCGTCCCGTTTTCCGGCCGGGCCGTCTCCCGCGCGAAGCGGAAATTATTAATATGTTAGCTTGTTGATATTATAACACATCTGGAAGGAGGTGTTAAATAGCCACGGGCTTAGGACCGACGATATCTTCGAATTCTTCCTTTTCCAAGGTCTCTTTTTCTTCCAAGGCCGCCACCAACTTTTCCAAGGTCTCTTTTTCTTTCTTGACGATACCGATGGCGCGATGCACGGCGTGATCGATAAAGACGGAGATCTCCTCGTCGATCTTCTCCGCGACCTTTTCGCTGTAATCCCGCTGTTCATGGATTTCCCGGCCCAAGAAGATCATCTCTTCCTTCTCGCCGAAAGTGCGGGGGCCGAGCTTGTCGCTCATGCCGAAATCCGTGATGAGCTGCCTGGCCATCCTGGTCGCCCGGCGCAAATCCGAGGTGGCGCCGGTGGTGACATCGCCGAAGACTTCCTTCTCGGTCACATAACCGGCCAGCAGGACGGCGATCTCTTCGGTATACTCTTCCTTGGTATGCATATGCTTATCTTCGGTGGGGAGCTTCAAGGTATAGCCGCCGGCGCGGCCGCGGGCGATGATGGAGATCTTCTGGACCGGATCCATATGGGGCAGGAAGTGGGCGACGAGCGCATGGCCGGCCTCATGGTAGGCGGTGATCTTCTTCTCCTTCTCGGTCAGGATCCTTGATTTCCTTTCCGGGCCCATCATGACTTTCTCGATCGATTCGAAAAGCTCGTCCATTTCGATGAGCTTCTTATTCCTGCGGGCGGCCAGGATGGCGGCTTCGTTCAGCAGATTGGCCAGGTCAGCGCCCGAAAATCCGGGCGTCCTCTCGGCGATGCGCCTCAGGCTGACATCTTTGGCCAAGGGCTTTTTGCGGGCATGGACCTTCAAGATCGCCTCCCGGTCATTGAGGTCAGGCTCGTCCAAGACCACCTGACGGTCGAAACGGCCCGGCCTCAGGAGGGCCGGATCCAAGACATCCGGGCGGTTGGTGGCCGCCATGACGATGATGTTGGTATCGGTATCGAAACCATCCATCTCCACCAGGATCTGATTCAGGGTCTGTTCGCGCTCATCGTGAGAGCCGCCCAGCCCGGCGCCTCTCTTGCGCCCGACGGCGTCGATCTCATCGATAAAGATGATGCAGGGCGCGCTCCGTTTGGCCCGCTTGAAAAGATCGCGTACGCGGGAAGCTCCCACGCCCACGAACATCTCTACGAATTCAGAACCGGAGATATGGAGAAAAGGCACGTTCGCCTCGCCGGCCACCGCCCGCGCTAAGAGGGTCTTGCCGGTCCCCGGGCTTCCCAAAAGAAGGACGCCGCGAGGGATGCGCGCTCCCAATTCCAAAAACTTTTTAGGCTGCCGCAAAAATTCCACCACTTCCTTCAATTCCTCTTTCGCCTCTTTGGCGCCGGCCACATCCTTGAAGGTGATCCGCTCCTTGGTATCTTTGGCGAATTCCCGGGCCTGTGACTGGCCGAAGGAAAGGGCGCGGTTATTAGCGCCTTGGATGGAGCGCATCATGAAATAGATAAAGGCCACGACCAGGAGGAAGGGGATGAGATAGGCCAGGATGGTGCTCAGCCAGAAGTTCCAGCCTGATTCGTCCTTGACTTCGATCCTGATGCCGGCGATCTTCTGGTTATCGATATTATAATTTTTGACCAAGTCCGAGAAGGTCTCACCTGATTCTTTTTTGACCACTTCTTGCTGGCCGTCCTTCAGGCCGATGTTCAGATCATTGCCTTCGACCGTGATGCTCGATACCTGGCCGTTGTTGATCTGCGCGATCAGCTGCTCAATTCCGGCGCTTTGCGGGCCCTTGCCGCGGTTCTGATAAAGACTGAACAAGGAAGCGACCACGAGGAAGCCGAAAAAAAAGATCAGGATATTTTTTATGAGACTGTTCATATTTTTAGTTTTTTTCATTAATCAAGTCTAAATCTTTTTTCTTAAAATTTAATGAATTTTGATTTATTTTAGCAATTAAATTATATAATAGGCCGATCTTTTTAGCAACTAAAAACCCGCCTCCCAAAGGAGGCGGGTTTTTTGAAATTTTATTTTTCTTCTTCGGCGGCTTCTTTCTTTTTAGTCTTCTTCTCTTTCTTTTCTTCCTCGATCTTTTCTTCCTTTTTAGCGGCTTCTTTCTTGATCTTCCTATCGGCGCCGACGGCTAAACCCAGACGATGCTCTTTGGGCTCCAAAGAGACGACCGTAAACTCCCGCTCCTCTTCCGGCTTATACAGATCCGAAATCTTCTGGCCGGGAGCCAAGTTCAGCTGGCTGATATGGGCAAGGCCATGGATATCATCATCCAGCTTGACGAACAGACCGAAGGGATTGACCTTGAGGATCTTTCCTTTGACCGTCTGCCCGACCGCGTATTTCTCGGCCACATCCTCCCAAGGATCCTTTAAGAGCCTCTTGGCGCTCAAGAAGATCTTGGAGCCGCTGATGCTGATGATTTCGGCATTGATCTTATCACCGACTTTCAGGAGGTCGGCCGGATCATCAATCCTCTGCCAAGCCAATTCGGAAATATGGATCAAGCCCTCGAGGCTCTCCCCGAAACTTATGAAGACGCCGAAATCGGTGATAGCAGTAATGATACCCTCGACCCTGGAGCCGATCTTGTATTTGGAAATGACATCTTTCTGTTTCTCGTTCCAGACATCCTTTTCCGAAAAGATGATCTTTTCTTCCCTCTCGGCTTCATCCAGATTCATGACCTTGACTTCCAATTCCTTGCCGACGAAGGATTTCAATTTTTCCAGGATCCTGGTCTTGTCGCCGCCCTTGACGCGCGGATAATGCTCGGGAGAAAGCTGCGAGACCGGCAAAAAGCCATTGATCTGGCCAAAGACGACCATCAGGCCGCCCCGGTTGGCGCCGGTCACCCTGACCTTAATCACTTTCTTGTTCTCAAAGGCGTCCTTCAGGTCGGCGATGGCCTTGGCCTGGCCGGCGTAGCGGAAAGACAATTCCAATTCGCCGTTCTCATTCTCTTCCTCGACCACCGTCGCCTCGATCTCATCGCCCGGCTTCAGGTTGGCATAGGTCGGATCCTCATAAAGTTCGCGTCCGCGCACGACACCTACAAAAATACCGTCGATATCGAGCTTGACTTCGGCCTTGGAAGCGGAGACGACCGTCCCCGTGACGATGTCGCCGACCTGGGGCACGCTCACCTTTTCCTTATCAAATAAGGCGGCGAAATCTTTGGCCGATTCATTATTAGTCATTTTGGTTTTTTCTTCTGACATATTTTTACTTTTTTCATTTCGCTTCCGGAAATAAAAAAATAGCCCTTAACCTTCCTTTATTTAGGAAAGTTCCCCGGCCACCTCCTCCGCCAAGCGGATTAAAACCAGGAAATTTATTACAGGTGGAGCTAATTGTAAAATACCCTTATATCATACATGATTCTTGAAAAAATGCAAGGGAAGAGCCTCCGATAGGGTTCTGCTTAGAGATGGGGCAACTTACGCTCCGCTAGGGCAACTTTTTTAGAAAAAGTTGCGCAAAAAGCGCTCACAAAGGAAAATTCAGGATTTGTTCGTGAAAATTCCTAAGAAGATTTCAAACTCAGCTACGCTTCGGACAGTGAAATGCTTCTAAGGAATTTTCACTCCAAATTAGTCCTGAATTTTCTTGAGTTCGCCTTTAGAATGTATTTTAAAAGGCGAGCATTGAAAAATTTGAAAGATTACGAGCGTAAAAAGCGTGTAAAATTTTATTGTTTAACCCGGCCCGACCCGGGAAGTTTAAAATTTTACTAGCTTTCCCAGCGAGTAATTCAAAATTTTTCACTAGCTCGCGCTTTTGCCCCGCTTTTCTAAAAAGCGGGCCCCGTCCGGGCAGGACCCGCCGGAGGCAACTTAAAAAAAGGAGCGTATCATTCTTAATACGCTCCGATAAAATTTATACCTTCTGCTGCCATTTGACCAGAAAAGGGGCGTCCTTAAGCCCTAACGCCAGATTTTTCGCCGCTTCCCTCTCTTTTTCTGAAGAAGTTTCTTCTTCCAGAGAGGCCACGTTCGTTAGACCTTCTAAGGCGTACATCCTACGAATCAGAGTATCTTCTTTGGCAAATCGAACAGATACCCCGCTGGTACGAACCCGTTCAAGCGTTTTTTGAAAAAGATCTTCCGGCTCTTCATCATCTTTGATCTCTTTAATGGCAGTTGCCATATCCATTTCCTCCTTTTAATTATTGACTGGCGCATCCGGCTGCTGATCCGGCTGACCCGGCGCCTTCCCCAAATCCGGGCGAAGGGGGGGTCGAAGATAGCTTTTGTTGGCATTCGGCCGGCGCCTTGGTGAAGGCGCTGCAGATGGTGGTCAAGAGACTCTCCGAATCTCTGTCCGATTGGATCTGTTCCCCGTTGATGATCAAAGTCGGAGAACCCTGGACGCCATATTTCTGATTATCCGCCTCGAAGACCGGATAAGGCGGGAAGTTGCCGTTCGGCCACTTGCTCTTGTCCTGGGCGGTCTCGGTGATCTTATACTGCTTATCGAGAGCGGAGACGCAGGTATCGATCTTGGCGGTATCGATCTTAGCTTCAGACAGGCAGCTCGAGGAATCGGAATTCTTGAGGAAGCATCCCAGATAAGTATCCAACTTGGCGGGTTCTTTCTCCTCGATGCAGGTCTGGGTCATGTTCTCGGCCAACTCCTTGTCGCCATGCATGGAATAATCGCAAAATTTCAGGTCGAATTTAATCTTGTTCCCCAAGGCGCTCAAGACCGGCAAGATGCCTTTCTCGATCTGGGTGCCGTAAGGACAATAGCTCATGACGAATAGCTCAACTTCCGGCTTATCCTTCTTGACGCTGACGGTCGCGGCCGGTCCGGGTTGGCTGTTCTGAGCCTGGGTCTGATCCTGATTGGCCGTCTGTTTTTCAGTCTCGGCGACATCCATGATCTGAGGAAAAAATTTCTTGCCATCCTTGGTCATGTAAGAGATGACTTCCTGGCCGCTCGGCAGGATGACCGTGACCTTATACATGCCCAGGTCCTGGGTGATGTCCTTGATGGTGACGGTGGAGCCGGGATTCATCAGGTTGCTATTGATGAACTGGGCCGCCTTGGTTTTGGCCTCCTTCAAGGTCAGATTCCTGGAAGCCTTCCCCAAAGAACAACCGCTCAAGACCAAAGCCAGCAAGGCGGTGAGGATGATGATTTTTTTCATAGATAAAATAGAGAGGATTAATAAAATATAGATATATTTTACCTTAGCTCCTGAGATAAGGCAAGGAAGAAATTGACAAAATGGTAAAAAAATTTTAAAGTTCTTTAAAAATTAGCCCTTTCTTAAACCCCTAAGGAGACCTGGAATGAGAAAACCGCCCGAGTTTTTCGACGCAGTCGTCAGGCAGATGGTCAAGGCCGGATTCGTGCTGATTTCGAAAGTGGAAATCAGTACTGACGACCTGCCGCACCACACCCGCACCCTTTTCGCCCGCGCCAACTCGCTCTTCTTCCACGTGCCCGGGAAGAGCTTCGTCCTCCACCTTCTTTACGACGAGGACGATTACGTTTTCAAGGGCCAGATCACCGGCCGTTGGAACATCGTTCTATACCTGCAGTTCAAGAGCTGCGACAAGCTGGTCGAAATGGTTCCCCGGGAGCAAAGGCGGTATTCGGGGATGGATCTCTATGAAATTCCCTTCCTGATGAAGGTTCCGGAAATCACCGCCTTCCATCTCGGTCAGAGCCGACAAGTGTCGAGGTATAACGAGGAAGGCTTCCAGAACCGCTATACCTTCCATCAGAAGCTGGACCGCCCGATCGAGACCGCGGACTTGGTCGCCGAACTGGCCGGAATCAGAAAGACCGTCCTTCCCTATCTCGCCCGTGAATTTGACCGTTTCCGCGGCTCCGAACTCGTGCCGGCCAATCTCTTTCCGGGTTGCGCCAAGCTCTTCTGGGAGCGCTTCCATCAAGGCCACCCGAAAGGTTATCTTCATTCCATCGCCCGCAAATTCTTATGATTCCGCGGGTTTTTTATTTGACAAAGGATACTTGAGAAAGTAAAATTTTTAAAACAGCACTTTTTAAAACTGAGGCTTATGGCAGAAAAAAGGAGGAACTGATGAAAGCAGGAAAAAAATACGGGGGCAAGCCTCCGGGATATTTCAGGCAGCTGATCAAGAAGATGGTGGATTCTGGTTTTGTCCTGATCTCTTACCTGCAGATCGATTCCAAAGATTCCCCTTATTGCGGGGAGGCGGTCTATGCCCGCTCCAGCTGCATGTTCTTCCACATGGTCGGCAAGGCCTTCATCTTGAAACTGACTTACCATGAAGATTGCATCCACGAAAAGCTGAAGATGGTGGGCAAATGGTCGATTGACTTCTCGGCGACTTTCAGAAGTCTGGATAATCTTTGGGACCTGGCCCAGGACGGCTGCCTGATACCGATGCTCGAAGAAGATCTGCCTGTCTCGGGCTTCGAGCTGACCCACAAGGAGGAGCCGGCCTTGTACGGCATCCAAAGACTGGGCTGCCATTACGAAGAGAGAGAAGAAATGGGCCTGGACGGATTGGCCGAGGAACTTAAGAGGATGGCGGAGAGGATCTCTCCTTATGTCAGGAGACATGCCAAAGTTAAGATCAAATATTTCCCGCCCATCGAATTTTTTCCCACCTGTCAATCAGTTTTCTGGAAAAAGTTCCGCCAGGGGAGCTTCAATTACTGCTACTTCGAATCAGTCTTCTGGTATGGATCCAAAAAAATATTCAACCCGCGCTAATAGTCGCGGGTTTTTTAATCGATCAAGGAGAGGAAAATCTTCCTTTCCCGCGGCCCGGAAAATTCGACCAGGATGATCCGCTGCCATGCCCCCAATCGGAGCTGGCCGGCCCTGACCGGGATCGAGACTGAGGGTCCGATCAGGGAAGCGAGGATATGTTCGCTCACATGGCCGGGATCGTGCGGATGCCGGTAGTTGAGCTTGGGAATCATGGTCTCAAAAGCGTCGAGCATGTCCGAATCCGTGCCCGGATCGAGGTCGGCCGTGGTCAGGGCGGCGGTCGTGTGGGCGATGAAGAGATTCAGGAGGCCGGACCCGCCGTTGGTCGAACGCAGCCAATAGCCGACCTGATCGGTGATGTCGATGATCTGGCGGTCGGTCCCGGTTTTGATGATCAGTTCCTCCATCTTATTTTTCCGGACTGACGACGATGGCGTCCTTATGGACTTCCGGAATCGGGAGCGCGTAGCCCGTCCCGTAATCCCGGAGGGCGCCGTAAAGGACATTCTCGCCGTAGCGGTAATGCTCACCCCGTCTGGTGCCGGGGTCGTTGGTGATGAATTCCCGGGCGGCCGGATCATAGCCGATGATGACCAGCATGTGCCTTTCCGGACCGGGGGCGGTGAAATAAGGGTTGCCCAGCTTCTGGCCGTCGGCCGGGGCGACCAAGATATTACCCCGGTAAAGTTCCTTTTTGATCCCTTCCAGGGTCATGTCCTTACTGATCTTATAATTATTGAAGTGAAAATAGCCGCTCAATATTCGTTCAGCCGTATCGGCCGCCGAGGTATCCAGATAAGAGCCATAATTCTTGGCCTCGAAATCGACGATATCCAAGATATCTTTCTCGGCCGTCGAAGGGTCGAGACTTTCACTCCGGGCCCATTTGACCGCCATCAAAGAGGAGGCCTCCTCGCAGGCATCCTGTTGGCGTATATCTTTCCAATCGCCGGTCGGGGCCTGCGCGGTGAAGGGTACGTCCTCGAGGACCGGCTTCCCGTCCTTCGTCGGAGCATCCTCCTTAGGCGTCCGGGGAGACTGAGGCCGGGGCTTATTTTCAGCCTTTCTCTCGGGCGCACCGCTCAGGGACCCGGAAGGAAGACGCGTGATTCCGAACACCTCGGTCCGATCCGCCGCCTTGATCGGCAACTCCTTCTGGGCCAGCCTCTTTTGGACGGGACCGGCCGGATGGAAGAGGGTCAGGGAAAAGAGGGCCAGGAAGCCTCCGGACAAAATTATGAAAATTTTATTATTCATAAGATTTTGACTTCTTTATAACAGAGGGCCTCGAAACTTTCAAGATTGATTGAAGCAGAAAAAAATTAAACTGTCATTAAATCATTTATGGTGGGGACGGAGAGACTGCTTGGGGCTGCCTTTCTTTCTCTTAATCTTCTTATCCTTATCTTCGGCGACCCTGTGCATCCAGGCCGGCAACTCCCGGCCCTCGACGGCCTCGATCTCCTCCAGAGGATCGATCGCACGGATAGCCGCCTTTTTGCCGGGCGGCGGTGAGGGCTTCTTTTTTTTAAAAGACATAAATTTTAATTTTCATGAAAGATGCTTCCTGCCACAGAAAAAAGCCGTCAGATAGGGCGGCTTAGAGAACGGAAATCATCCTTTCATGACCTCCCTGATCTTTTTATAACGTTCCGCGCCGGCGGCAAAAGCCGCTTGCTCTTTCGCGAACCTATCCTTGGTCTCTTCCAGGGCTCTTATTTCCGAATCTATCTTATCGATTTTCGCTTGCAGATTTTCAAATTCCTGGGCCGCTTTCACGGATTCTTCAAATATCTTTATTAAGGCCGCGGAGTCGGCGGAGATTTCTTTACCAGGAATTTTTTCCTTGATGAACCCTTGCTTGACGAGGAACTCGATGCCCTTGTCGCTGAGACGATAAGCGCCTCCCGCCTTTTCGAGATAACTTTTGTTTGAGAGATAGTTAGGTATATGTCCGAGAGCCTTCGATGGGAATTCTTTTGAGGAAAAAATCCCTTTTTTATCAATAAGTTCCCTGACGATGCTCCGTCCCTTGATAAATCTTCTCTCTTTCCCGGAAAGACCGTTGATGGCCTCCAAAATGAGCCCGAGAACATCCTCATCTCTCAAAATCACCCTGTCCATATCGAAACGTTTCATCTTTCCGCCTTTCTTCGCGCCGACGAGGGGTCTTGGAATCATCGGTGGCCTCTCTCCGGCCGCATGTGTCAAAAATTCCTGGTGTTGGCCGAGCTTATGATAGAGCTCCTCCGCCCGGCCTTTCCACTCATCCCGGGGAACCAGGTTAAAGAGCTGACAAGTATCATTGCCTCCTGGCTGAAGCGAAAGGCTCAGATGATCATCGGCAAAAGATTTGAGATTGACCCCTTTGAGATGGGAAGATCCCGTTATCCTCCTCAAGAATATCAGATAAAAAGTTCCGTAAATTCCGGCTGCGGTCAAGAAACCATACAATAATTCTATCGTACCTCTCGGCAGATTCGTGAGACGGAGTTTTTTTGTTTCTTTCAGAATGATCCTGAGATCGTCCATTTTACCTCCGAGCTAAATTAAGAGCCAATATTGATGAATCCTCGCGACATTCCTCTTCCGACTCTCAATTATAAAGAGCTATATATTTTTTACAACAACAAGCTTAAGGGCCGGTTAAGAAAATAAAAACTGCTCTTTAGAGGAGAGCAGTTTGAGGTGAGGCCAGATAGTGGATGGGGCGGCTGGCGGCCAACGGGCCCACCAGATCGACCTCGAGACAGGAGATTTCCGTCTCGTAGCTGTCGATGGTGCCGGCAGCCTCCACCCTGAAGAAACCTTCAGTCCCTTCTTCTGGGCCTTTCAGATTGATGAAGGCGCCTCGGGACGGGACTTCGGCGGCCGGGATGACGAAGAAGCCGGAGCCGAGTTTGATGAGGAGCAGGGTCGGCTTATCGCAATAAAGCTCCCAACTCCCTCCGCAGCCGCAGCGTTTCCTCGTTCCATCCTGGTGGAAGATTTCCAGCCTGCGGCATTTCGAACATCGGTACAATTGGTTCTGTTCCAAGGATCCTCCTTAAGGCTCGTTTAAAGGCTTCTTTCTAATCCGCCAATCTTTCCTATTGTCTAAAGTACGACGAGGGCCGCCCCTCATCCTGATCATCCGCCTCTTCTCCAGAAAATCAATAATATTTTTCTTTCTCGGACCTTCTTGTTCTTCGGCTAAAGCGCTCGAGCTCTCGGGGAGCTCCGGTAGCGGTAAAAATGATATTTTACCCATATCCGCCTCCTTTTGGCCGAATTTTTCTTGAATTTATCTTAATATATTTTTACTAAATTGTCAAGTTTAGTATTAAAAAAGGACTGCAGTTCAGTCCTTTATCCTTTTGATCTTACGGATGGGCCCTCCTCGGTCCTTGATCTTTTGGCTTAAGATTTGGAAGTCGAGAAGGTTGCCGCCCCTATACGGACTGGAAGAATCAGGTTCGGAGTCCGGGTCTGATCCGCCTTCCTCCGCCGCGAGACTTGGCACCGATACCGGAACAAGCTTGAATTCCTGAGAACCCGGCTCAAGCTCTTCCTTGAGGTAGGCGGTGATCAGCTCTTGGGCTTCCTCGATCATCCTTCTCTTTACCGCGGCCTCTTCCTCGAGCCTCTTCCTTTCTTCTTTGTCCTGGACGAGCATGAGCGGCTCCTGGGCTCCGATTTCTCGTCGAAGCTGCCTGATCACCGCGAAAACGACGATAACCAACCTTCGGAAATCCAGCTCTCCGCCCTCCGGCAGGAGACTTGAGCAATAGATCCCCAATAAATTTATCAAGCCTTCCCGACCGGTCTTCGCCCAGAAAGAAGGCAAAGATAATTCCAGGGTCTCTGTCTCTCCTTCCATGAGCACCTCCTTTTTGAACGATTGACCCTCCGGGGGCCCTTCTCTTTGATTTAGACCCAGGTGACGCCGGCCACCTGGTCGCCCTCTTCCTTGAAACGCATCAGGCGCACGCCCTGGGTGTCACGGCCGGCCTGGTTGACGGATTTGAAAGGCAGGCGGATGACCTGGCCCTTCTCGGAGATGATGATCAAGTCCTTGTCGTCCATAGTTTCCTTATTGACTACGAAAGCGTTGGTCAGCTTGCCGGTCTTGGACGTAACTTTGGCGGTCTTGATGCCAGAACCGCCGCGGCCCTGGATCTTGTAGAGGGCCAAGTCAGAACGCTTGCCGAAACCTTGAGCCATGATAGTCAGGACCTGGTACTTTTTCAACCTTTCCCTGTCGGTCTTGATGACGCCCATGCCGACGACAGCATCGCCATTCTTCTTGATCCTGATGCCATGGACGCCGGCCGCTCCGCGGCCCATGTCGCGGACATCGGTCTCCTTGAAGCGGATGGCCTGGCCCTCGGCGGTCACCAATAAGATATGATCGCCGCCGCTGGTCGGTTTGGCCCAGATCAGCTTATCGTCTTCCTTGATCTTGATGGCGATCAATCCTGAACGCCTGACATTCTGGAAAGCATCGATCTCGACTTTCTTAACCAGGCCTTTTTCGGTGGCGAAGAATAGATATTTATTTTTGGAAATCTTATCTAAGGGCAGGACGGAAGTGACCTTCTCTCCCTGCGGCAGCTGCAGGAAATTGACGATCGCCTGGCCCTTGGAGGTCCGGGTCGCCTGCGGAATCTCGTAGGCCTTCAGCTGGAAGACCCGTCCTTTGGTAGTAAAGAAGAGGATGTCTGCGTGGGTCATGGTCGTAAACATGAATTCGACCGTGTCCTCCTCCTTAGTGGTCAGGCCGATGACGCCCTTGCCGCCCCGGGCCTGGACCTTGAAGGTGTCGGGCAAGACCCGCTTAATATAACCGTCGCGGGTCATTAAGACGACCGCCTCCTCGTTGGGGACCAGGTCCTCGACCGAGAAATCTTTGACCCCATGGGCGATGATCTGGGTGCGGCGGTCGTCGCCATGTTTGTCATCCAGGGCGGAGATTTCGTCCTTGATGATGCCGCGGATCTTGGCTGGGGATTTCAAGATGGCTTCCAACTCCTTGATCAAGGTGCGCTTTTCCTTCAGTTCATTCTCGATCTTCAGCCGTTCCAGGTTGGCCAAGCTGGAAAGCCTCATCTCCAGGATGGCCACCGCTTGTTTCTCCGAAAGCTTGAACTTCTTCATCAGGTTGACCCGAGCCTCTTCCTTGTCTTTGGAGGATTTGATGGTCTTGATGACGGCATCGATATTGTTCAAAGCGATCATCAAGCCTTCCAGGATATGGGCGCGGTCGCGGGCCTTGTCTAAGTCGAACTGGGTGCGGCGGCGGACGATCTCTTCGCGATGCTTGATATATTCCTCGAGGACCATCTTCAAAGTCAGGATCTTGGGCTGGATGCCGTCGACCAAGGCGAGCATGTTGACATGGAAAGTCTCCTGGAGCTGGGTCAATTTATAAAGGCTATTTAAAATCTTTTTGGGATAGGCTTCCTTTTTAAGCTCGATGACGATACGCACGCCTTCCTTGTCTGATTCGTCACGCAAGTCCTTGATGCCTTCGAGCTTCTTCTCCCGGACCAGGTCGGCGATCTTTTCGACCAGAGCGGCCTTATTGACCTGGTAAGGGACCTCCGTGACCACGATCTGGAAGCCGCTCTTGACCTCCTGGATCTCGGCGCGGCCGCGCATGACGATGCCGCCCTTGCCGGTGGCGTAAGCCTGCAGGATGTCTTTATTGTTATAGATGATGCCGCCGGTCGGGAAATCCGGACCTTTGACGAATCCCATCAATTCTTCGACGGTCGCCTCCGGATTGTCGATCAGGTGGGTGATGGCCGCCACCAGCTCGCCCAGATTATGGGGGGGGATGTTGGTGGCCATGCCCACGGCGATGCCCATGGTGCCGTTCAACAAGAGGTTCGGCAGCTTGGCTGGCAGGACGGCCGGTTCTTTGTGGGAGCCGTCGAAGTTAGGGATGAAATTGACGGTATTCTTGTCGATATCATAAAGCATCTCTTCGGCGATCGAGGAGAGCTTGGCTTCCGTATAGCGCATGGCGGCCGCGTTATCGCCGTCCATGGAACCGAAGTTGCCTTGGCCGTGAACGAGGGTATAACGCAAAGAGAAATTTTGGGCCATACGGACCATGGAATCGTAGACGGCCGTATCGCCATGAGGATGATATTTACCCAAGACTTCTCCGACGACGGTGGCAGACTTCCTGAATTTGGCGTTCGCCTTCAGGCCGATATTCCACATGGCGTAAAGAATCTTCCTGTGGACCGGCTTAAGGCCGTCGCGGACATCGGGCAGGGCGCGCGAAACGATGACGCTCATGGCGTAATCGAGATAGGACTTCTTCATCTCCGAGACGATCGGCAAAGGTTCGACCAGGCCGAAAGCCGTCATGGATTTTTCTCCCACGAGCTGGCTCCCGACGGTGGCGGTCTCTGCTTCGGAAATCTTTTCTTCCGCCATCTTCTTATCCATACCGGCCGCCTCCGTCATCTCTTCTTTCTCCGGTTCTTCCGCCTTGGAACTTCGGGCCGGCTTCGGGGCTTTCTTCCCTTCCTTTTTCTCTTTTTTGGGTTTTTTCATATTATTTTAACTTTTCCAATTGTGTCTTTAACTTTAAAATTTCTTCCGGACTCACTTTATCATCATTCGTCGGCAATGTCGAGGTCGAAGAAGAAACCTCTGCCTGCGGCGGGAGGGCGGCCGCATTTTCCGGAGCGGCCGGCGCGTTATTGACATTTTTCAGGTCCGCCAGGTTCTTCTTCATCTCCTGCATGGTCTGGTTTAATTGTTCGGTCATCTGGACCCAATTGATGTCCTGGCCGTTATTCTTGGGCTCGCTCGCCTTGATGGAATTCTTCACGTTGAAGGCCCAGACGGCTAGGATCAGGATCATAAAAAAAGTGACGCCGCTCCACATTATCAGCTTCTTATCCCGCTCCTCTCTTTCCTGGCCCTGCCACTCTTCATACAGAAGTTCGCTTTTCTGAGGATCGATGAGTTCCTTCTTGGGCGCTTCTTCGCTCTGGCCAACCCGGATGACGGGCCGCGGAGCCCCTTCTTTCTTGCTCGATCTTCTGCGGAGCTTG
Organism: bacterium; assembly: GCA_021813875.1. GTDB lineage: Bacteria > Patescibacteriota > Patescibacteriia > Patescibacteriales > JAKAJF01 > JAKAJF01. The sequence continues at coordinate 22,521 of JAKAJF010000003.1, forward strand.
GGTCCGGCCTTCTTTTCCTTCTTCTCCTTAGTCTCTTTTTTTGAAGATCTAGGCATATTAAACTTTTAAAATTATTAACTCGGTCTCTTCTTGCGGCAGATCTTTCTTGGAAATTTTCAACTTGTCCTCATAGCGGGGGGCGGAGCCGAACTCTTTGACGAACTTTTCCACCCCGTCGATATTTAATTGTTCATTTTTAGAATTGGAAGTTCTGTAATGCATGGGGATGACGATACGCGGCTCGATCTGAGAGATGACTTCCACCGCTTTCTTGGCGTCGATGGTATATTTGCCGCCCACAGGAATCAAGAGGATGTCGGTGCCGACCAGCCTCTCGAGCTGTTTTTCGTCCAAAGTATGGCCGAGGTCGCCCAAATGGGAGATCTGGATGTCCTCAAGATTGATGGTAAAGATCAGATTTTTCTCGCCCTTTTCCTTTTCGGCAGTATGATAGGCTTCGATGCCCTCGATGGAGACACCTTTGATGTCATACTCGCCGGCCATCTTGACGATGAAAGGGTTGCCGCGGATGGCGCCGGCATTGTTATGGTCATGGTGGTCATGGCTGATAGTGACGATGTCCGCCTCGAAATGAGGCACCGGAAAACCGACGGTCTTGTCGAAGGGATCGGTGACGATAGTGATGCCTTCGGAGTTATTCTTGTCTTGGATCTTGAAGCAGGAATGGCCTAAGTAGGTGATATGCATAAATTTATCTTTAAAATTTAAAGGTGGAAACAATTTTTATAAAGATTGAAAATCGGTCTTCGGCCTCCTTCTTGGACATGGTGCCGGCGACGGTGCCGAAATTGAAACGGGCGATTATGTCCGGATCATCTTCGTCCTGGGCGTAGGCCTCGGCCCGGTATCCGCTCCTATCTTCCTTGAGGCCGCTATTCCAAATGTTCAGCCCGGCAACGTTCAAATTCTTCCAGCCGAGCGAATTAAGTTGCCTATACTCGGGCTTGGCGTATCCGGGATCGGAGGTGTGATCAAATTCGGCGGCCAGGATATAGTCATGGAGGCCTTTGCCCCGGCTATCGAAAAGCTGGAGGGAAACCGTGCTCTTGCCGCCATCATCCAATTCTAATCCGCCATACAATAAGCCGCTCTTCGGATTCTCTTCGGCTGTGCCTTCTTTCAGGATCAGATCTTGCGGGTATCGCAGATAAAACTTATAAGAAGGATCCTTGAAGGTCCGCCAGGCTGCAGCCGGTCTGGTCGCGGCCGGTTCCGAAGAAGACGGAACCTCGAGACGCGATTTTAACCTGATGAAGAAAAACGACCCCAAGACGATCATGACAAGAATGATGCCTGTTATTTTAATTTTTTTCATCCCTAATAATCCGGTCAGCGGGAAAAATATCTGCCCTCGTCTTCATCCAGATCTTTGCTCCTCTCTTCGGGCAGAGAGGCGTGCACCGGAGTATCGTCTCCCGCCTCATCAGCCGGCTCTTCTTCAAGGCTTTCTTCCGTCTCCGGCTCCTCGTCTTCTGCGGCCTCATTTTCCTCCTCTTCGCCCAGATAGCTGTCCTGAGCCACCGCTTTTTCGCGCTTATGCAGGCTGTCGCCGATCACCCATTGGCTCAAGATGATGGCATCCTGGTTCTTTGACCACAATA
>JAKAJF010000065.1 GCA_021813875.1 bacterium
AACCCGCTCGAAGGCGCTAAAGTCAAACCGGAAACCGCCACGCCGGGCCGGACCGCCTCCCGGTGCCGGCCGGCGCCCCAGACCGGCGGCGCCAGGAACATAGCTGTTGGCCATCACGATGATGAATGGCTTGGCTTTGCCTTCCGCGATCAAGTTATCCATGATCAATCCGGGATTTTATATTTTTATGGTATTTTATGTAGGGCTAAGTTATGCTTATTTGATAATTGTCCCTCTGACAATATTGAAGGAAGAAGATGAAGTCGCCAAATTACACGCTTCAAATTTAAAATGAATGATTTAACCATAAAAAAATCGCAGGAAATCGTCGATGAATGGATAAAGACCGTCGGGGTCAGGTATTTTTCCGAGCTTACGAACTTGGGGCTGTTGATGGAGGAAGTCGGCGAAGTCGCCCGCATCATCTCGCGCACTTACGGCGAGCAGAGCTTCAAGGACTCGGACAGACGCGACTTGGGCGACGAACTGGCGGACGTCTTGTTCGTTCTCATCTGCATCGCCAATCAGACCGGTATTGACCTGACCGAAGCTTTGAGGAAAAATATAAAAAAGAAGACCGAAAGGGACGGGGAAAGGCATAAGAATAATGACAAATTGAAAATATGAAGAAAAAGATTTTCATCCCTCTTTCAATTTTGATCATCTTGGTCGGAATTTTTTATGCCTTCAAAAGATTAGAAGCGCCTTCGCCCGCCAGCAATCATTCTCCGAATGATTGCCGCTTGAGATGCGAAGATAAAAGATCCATCCCCTGCAAGGATAATGAGGACTGCCGGACCGACCCGATGAGGGCTTTCTGCCGGCAGAAGACCGTCATCTTTAAAAACGGCTTTGAAGGCTATTGTAAGGACGGCTATTGCCAGGCCTACGGGTGCGGCGGCGCGCCGTCCATCGATTAAATTATGTCTAAAGATCTAAATTTGAAAGTTACCGGCCTGACCAAGGAATACGGCCCGACCAAGGCGGTCGACAATATTTCTTTCTCGATCACCGAAGGCGAAGTCGTCGGGCTTCTGGGCCCCAACGGCGCCGGCAAGACCACGACCATCAACATGATCCTGGGCGTGCTCGAACCTTCGGGGGGCGACATCGAAATCTTCTGCAAAAGCGCCAAGGAAAACCGCTCGCTCGTCAACGAGCATCTCAACCTGGCCGCCGTCTATGCCCAACTCCCGGAGAACCTGACCGTCTGGGAGAACCTTTATGTCTTCGGCCTGCTTTATAACATCCAAGATCTGAAAGGACGGATAAAATATCTTCTAAAAGAATTTGATCTGGAGAAATTCAAGGACCAGAAGGCCGGCGTTCTCTCCTCCGGAGAGCAGAGCCGCCTCAATCTGGCCAAAGCCATCTTGAACGAGCCGAAGCTGCTCCTGTTGGACGAGCCGACCGCTTCGCTCGACCCGAGCACCTCCAGGCTGATCCGGGAAAAGATCAGGAAATTCGTCGACCGGACCGGCGCGGCCATCCTCTGGACCTCCCATAACATGAACGAGATAGAAGCCATGTGCGACCGCGTCCTTTTCCTCTCGCACGGCAAGATACTTCTCGAAGGCAATCCCAGAACCCTGCCGAAAGAATATAATAAAAAAGATTTAGAAGAGCTCTTCATCGCGGTCGCCCGCGAACCTCTCTCACTCGAATTATGAAAAATTTAAAAAGGGTCTACGCCGTCTTCATCCGCCAAGTCTTCCTCTTGCGAGGCAACCCCATCAGGCTGGTCAATATCTTTCTCTGGCTGTCGGTCGACCTGCTCCTCTGGGGGTTCATCTCAAGATACCTGGATACCCTGGGCAAAGCTACCTTCAGCTTCGCCACCGTCCTCCTGGGCGCCGTCATCCTGAACGAATTCCTGACCCGCGTCCAACAGGGCGTCATGACCACCTTCCTCGAAGATGTCTGGTCGAGGAATTTCCTCAACTTTTTCGCCTCGCCCTTGAAGATAAAAGAATATGTCGGCGGCATGGTCGTCTCGAGCATCTTCACGAGCGCGGCCGGTTTCTCGGTCATGATCATGATCGCGGGACTTGGCTTCGGCTTCAACATCCTGCGTATCGGCTTCTATCTCCTCCCCTTCCTCATCATCCTCTTCCTCTTCGGAGCGACCCTGGGTATCTTGGCCATCTCTATCATCCTGCGCTTCGGCCCTTCGGCGGAATGGATCGGCTGGCCGATCCCCTTCGCCCTCTCCCCCTTCATGGGCATCTTTTACCCCGTCTCGGCCCTGCCGCACGCGCTCCAAGCGGTCGCCCGGGCCATCCCCGCCTCTTACGTCTTCGAAGGCATGCGCAAGATCCTCATGACCGGCCATTTTTCGAACGATCTGGTCCCCATGCTCCTGGTCGGCTCCGGCCTGGCCCTGATATATCTGGTCTTGATGTATCTTATATTTTTTAAGGTTTACAGATATGTCCTCAAGAACGGCCTCATCGGCCGCTTCGGGGCGGAATAAGAAGGAGCATCCCGCACTTTTAATTTGCGGGTAAAAAGCCGCCTTTCAGGCGGCTTGCGGTTCTTTTTTGGAATCGGGATATCCAAAAATTAAGGGACGGTGCGCCACATGGTAGACAATTATGGCTCGGGTGAACAAAGTGAAGCATTTAGGGCATTGGCAGGGTCCAGAACCGCCTCGCTCAACCTCCAGACTGAATTTTTTCAATTTAGAACGGGAATTTATCTTAAACCTGCCGACCATTCTCTGATCCAAAAATTCTTCAGCTTCCCCCATGTCTTCGCCCAAGACAGCGTCTATCCTTGCTCCATCGCACCCTTCTTTGGGGCATTTCAGAATCACATCATCGCCTCTCTTTAAATTTACGGGTCTAAGCATCTCTTCTCTCCGGTAGTTTTAAAATGAACATATCTTAAATATAAAAAAAATAAATTAAAACTATATTAATGGAAACTATAATTGAAAAATTAGAAAAGGAGATCAGTTCGATATTCAAGGGCGAAGCGAGCGGACATGATATTCATCATTTAAAAAGAGTCTTGAACCTGGCCTTGCATCTCCAGGAGAAAGAGGGCGGCGACAGGCTGATCATCGGCGTCGCGGCCTTTCTGCATGATATCCACCGCATCATCGGCAAAGAGACCGGCGCCTTTTGCTCTCCCAAAAATTCCCTGCCCAAGATCGAGGAATTGCTCGAAGGCGTGGACATACATCCGGAAAAAAAGGAAAAAATTCTGAAATGCGTGGAATTCCATGAAGAATATGATTTCTCGGAGGAAGGCAAGACGGCCCGGGACCTCGAAACTTTGATCGTCCAGGACGCCGACAACCTCGACGCCATCGGCGCCATCGGCATCAGCAGGACTTTCTCTTATGGCGGCGTCCATGATCTACCTATGTGGGCCCCGGAAAAGCCCTTCGACCGGGAGCATTTCGACGAATCTGAGAATGATCCTTCGACCATCCATCATTTTTACAGCAAACTCTTAAGACTTAAAGACAATATGAATACCATGAGCGCCAAAGAATTGGCGGGAAGAAGGCATGAGTATATGGAAAATTTCTTGAAAGAGTTTTTCTCAGAATGGGAAGGAAAAAAATGAGCAACAAGATAACGGAAAAATATTTCGACCATCGAAGCCACGGCCAAGAGGCGGCGATCTTCAAGAAAGTCGCCGCCGGATCGGGATTCGCGCCCGGGAAAGAGATCTTCCGGGGCCGCATCTATGACAAGGACAAGATCGGCAGCCTGATCCATGAAGGCGTCTACCGGGGCAGGCCGGCCGTCCTCAAGCTTCAATTCTTGAGGCCTGAACTGGACGAGCTTGATATGATCGGCTCTTTCAATGGCCAGAACAGGAGCGGATCGGTACGCCTGCCGGTGATCTATGAGGGCAAAAGATGGGACGCCAAGACCGGGTTCGGATATCTATTGATGGAGCGCATAGAGGCTCCCCCGATCTATAAAAATCCCCTGGCAAGCCGCGAAGAGATGGAGAAATTTCTCCGCTTTTATGAGGAATACAAGAGCAAAGCCTTAAACAAACCCTTCTTCCCGCCGAGCGATGGCGAAAGGAGCAGCCTCGTCTTTACTGTCTTACGGGTCTCCAACTGGGCCAGGATCGCCGATTCCAAGGGCGAGCTGACCGGCGAGAAGGTAAGAAGGCTGGAAATTTTCTTCGGCCTGGCCGATAAACACCTGCCGACGATCAAGATGCGGTTCGTCCACGGCCATCTCTCTCCTGACGATATATTCGCCTTGCCCTCCGGAGAATTTGTCCTGATGTCGAATTTATTCTGGTCTTACCGGCCTGAATATTATGACGCCGCCTTCCACCTCTGGTGGAGTCTGAAAAGCCTCCAAGATCTGGCAATGACTCCGCAAAAAGTGATCAGCTATATCGAGGCCTGGAAGCGAGGATATGAAAGACTCAGCTTCATAAAAAAAGATGATGACTTTGAGAGGAAATTTCATTTTATGATCTTAGAAAGAGTTTTGGGCGCCATCTTGATAGATATCGAAAATCAAAATTATCCGAAGGATAAACATAAGCACATAGAACATCTGAGCGGCCTTTTTATCCGAGTCTTCGATCATTATGGCGATAAATTAAAAAAATATGGGAATAAAAATCGAATTTAATCCGGATTTAGCCTTGAGGAATTGGGATGAATTCCGGCAAGGCAGGCGGCTCCGGGAAGAATGCATCCCGGAAAATTTAGAAGAGGGAAAGATTTATCAGTTCCTGAAAAAGGAGCAGCGGAATTATTGGCTCCACGGCGAAATCCCATTGGTTGAGACGGCCGGAGGCGAAAGACTCTCCCGGCCGAAAGCGAGCATCGTCATCCTCGAAGCCACCCACTTCCTGAGAGATGGCGAGCTCTTCACAAAAGGACTTTACAAGGTCATGGAGATTTTTGATGATGAAGAAGTCCATTTCGAAGGTTTCGGCAGGATAAAATGAAAACCACCGGCATAAGCCGGTGGTTTCTTTCTTGCCCGCTACGCGGGCTGATACTACAGTGGAAGTTTAGG
>JAKAJF010000004.1 GCA_021813875.1 bacterium
TTAGAGTTTTCCACAGGCTCTTTTGAGAGATATAAAAAAGGCCTTGTGATTTCTCACAAGACCTTTTTGTTAAATTTTCCCTTGTTTTTAGCTTATTTTAGCCCCTATTTCCCATGGCACTTCTTATACTTCTTGCCGCTGCCACAAGGGCAAAGGTCGTTACGGCCGATCTTCTCCCCCTCTTCATCTTTAGCTTTCTGCTTGGGGGCGGCGAAGGTCGAAGTAGCGGCTTGGGCATTCCCGACCGCCCTGGTCATCTCCTTGGCCGGAGCGCTGAATTCGGTGGCGCGAGCCAGCAGGTTGGGCCCGTCGACGACCGACTCCTGGACCGTGCCTTGAGCGGCCTCGTAGATGGAACCCAGCTTGAAGACGCTATAGACGACTTCCTTCTGGATCAGATTGTTGAGTTCGTTATAAAGGCCGTAGGCCTCTTTCTTGTACTCAATCAAGGGGTCGCGCTGGCCATAGCCCCTAAGACCGATCCCCTGCCTCAAGTTGGAGATGGCATCCAGATGCTCGACCCAGAGGGTATCGATAGAACGGACCAGGATGGATCTTTCGAGCTCCCACCAGTCGAAACCGGCCGCTCTGACCTGCTCACTCATCTTCAGATAATTATCCTTGGCTAGGCCGCCCAGATATTCGATGATGGCGGTCCTTGCTTTGGCCTTGTCGAGCTTGTCGCCGTTCGAGGTGAATCTTTGGAGCTCTTCTTTGAAATCGGCCTTGACCGGAAAAATGGTGGAAGTCACTTCCTTGATCTCTTCCAAGTTCCAATCAGCCACGTTCTCGCCGGCAGCATGGAAGATGACCACCTGTTCGATCTCGTTCTCGATCATTTCCAAGATGATTTCCGATAGCTGCTTCTCGCCGTCGCGAGACATGGTCAGGATCTCCTGCCTCTTCCTATAGATAGCTTCCCTGTGTTTGTTCAAGACATCATCATATTCGACCAGATGTTTCCTGATATCGAAGTTGTTGCCTTCGACTTTTCTCTGGGCGGATTCGATCGAACGGGAGATGATGCGGTTCTCGATGGGCATGTCTTCCGGAAGCTTCAGGGTGGCCATCAGCTTCTTCATCCTGTCGCCGCCGAAGATCCGCATCAGGTCATCCTCGGTCGAGACATAAAATTGCGAAGAACCCGGATCGCCCTGGCGGCCGGCGCGTCCGCGCAGCTGGTTGTCGATGCGCCTCGATTCGTGCCTTTCGGTGCCGATGACATGGAGGCCGCCTAAATCAATGACTTTGTCGTGTTCCTTCTTCCATCCTTCATATTCGACCGAGTCTTTGGCCGGCTCTTTGCCGCCGAGCATGATGTCGACGCCGCGGCCGGCCATGTTAGTAGCGATGGTGATGGCGCCGACTTTGCCGGCATTAGCGATGAAATAGGCCTCTTTCTCATGATTCTTGGCGTTCAGGACCTGCGGTTCCAGGCCTTCTCTCTCCATCATCTCGGCCAAGACCTCGTTCTTCTCGATGGAGATGGTGCCGACCAGGACCGGCTGGCCCTTTTCGTGGCGTCTTTTTACCTCTTCGATGACGGATCTGAACTTGCCCTGTTCGGTGCGGTAGATAAGGTCGTTCATATCCTTCCTGATCATCGGCTTATTGGTGGGTATGGTGACTGTCTCGAGATTATAAATCTTGGAGAATTCTTCGGCTTCGGTCAAGGCTGTTCCGGTCATGCCGGCCAGTTTCTTATACATCCTGAAATAATTTTGGAAAGTGACGGTCGCCAGAGTCTGCGACTCCCTCTGGATCTTGACCTTTTCCTTGGCCTCGATAGCTTGATGGAGTCCGTCCGAATAGCGGCGGCCATGCATCAGGCGGCCGGTGAATTCGTCGACGATGATGACTTCGCCGTCCTTAACGACGTAGTCGCGGTCCAGCTTGAAAAGGACGCGCGCTTTCAGGGCCTGTTCGATATGATGGACTTCCCGGATGCCGCCGGCGGTATAGATGTTGTCGACACCCAACCATTTTTCCATCTTGGAGATTCCCGATTCGGTCAAGGTGGCCGCCCGCATCTTTTCATCGACGTTGAAATCCTCGTTCTCATCCAAGCGTTCCACCAGCTCGGCGAACTTATAATATCTATCGGTCGATTCTTCGGCCGGCGCGGAGATGATCAGCGGGGTCCTCGCCTCGTCGATCAGGATGGAATCAACCTCATCGACGATACAATAATAAAGCTCCCTCTGGACTTGTCTCTCGGCATCAGGGGCCATATTATCGCGCAAATAATCGAAACCGAACTCATTGTTGGTGCCATAAAGGATGTCGCACCTGTAAGCTTCCCACCTTTCGACCGGCCTGAAATGCTTCATCCTTTCATCGCTGTTCTGTCCGTCCGAGTAGGCTGGATCGTAGATGAAGGCGGCCTCATGGATGATGACCCCGGTCGAGAGCCCCAAGAGATGATAGACGGGAGCCATCCAGCCGGCGCCGACGCGGGACAGGTAATCATTGACCGTGATGAGCTGGGCGCCCCGGCCGACCAAGGCGTTAAGGTACAGGGGCAAAGTGGCCACCAAGGTCTTGCCTTCGCCGGTCTTCATCTCCGCGATCTGGCCACGATGGAGAATGATGCCTCCGATAAGTTGGACGTCGTAATGCCTCTGGCCCAAGATCCTCTTTGAGGCTTCACGGACGGCCGCGAAGGCTTCAGGCAGGATCTCGTCCAATCTCTCCTGGATCTTTTCATAATCTTCATTGCGCTGGGTCTCTTTGGAAATAAATTCCTTGAATCCGACCGTTTTTCGGCCGAGTTCTTCATCGGTCAATTTAGAGAAGCTCTCCTCCAAGCTATTTATTTTTTCTACGATCGGCCTCAAAGAGCCGATAACTTTTTCATTCGGATCGCCGAATACTTTATTAAATAGGGACATAATGAATGAAGAATTAACTTTTATAAGAAATATACCATCAAAGCATACTATTTTTAATTAAAAAAATCAACCCTTCAAATCAAAAAATCTTGCGTTTTTTTCGCAAGATTTTTCTTATTTTATTTCTTTTTCTCTTTATATTTCTTAATCGCCTGGGCCAGATGCTCCTTGACTTTATCGATCGCTTTATAGAGATCATCTTCGACCTTCTCTACCCTCAAGAGTTCGCCGGTCAACGACAAGTTGACTTCGGCCCGGAAGATATCTCCCTTATGATGATGGTTGGTTGTTTTGCCGATCTCAACGTCGCAGTTAAGGACCTGGGTATTACCCAGATATTTATCCAGCATATCCATTTTCTCCTGGACGTAATTTTTCATTCCCTCGGTCATGATAAGATTGGTGACTTTGATATTTATTCTCATATTTTTTAGCCTCAAGGCTTTATTATCCGATTATCCTTTCCCAAAGCATCCGGAATTTGTCGCCGAATCTGGCCACGTCCCTGAAAGTGACTATCAAGACCAGGATCATCAGCAGAGCGAACCCGATGTTATGGATGATGGCCTCGAGTTCGCGTTTGACCGGAGCGCCCTTGACCTTCTCAATGACAAGGAAAAGCACCCTGCCGCCGTCCAAGGCCGGGAAAGGGATAAAATTGATGATAGCTAAATTTATAGAAAGCATGGCCGTGAACTGCAGGACGTAGATGATGCCCATGCGCGCCACCTGTCCGGTCAGGACCGCGATGCCTACCGGTCCGGCCAGATCGGCGGAAACGCCATGCCCCACGAACAAGCCCTTCAATAATTGATAAAAAGCGGTCAGGATGAACCAAGTCAGGATGGCGGTCTCTTTGATTCCAGCCCAAAGACTATAGAAGAAAGAATATCGGACGATGCCGGTCTCGGTGATAGCCACGCCGATGCCGCCACGGCCGGATTCTTTCATGAATTGGGGCGCTATCTTGAGATCCAACCGCTGCTGGCCACGGTCGACCTGATAATCCAGGACTTTGCCGGTGTTCTGATCGACATATTTCTGCAATTCCTGGTAGTCGGGAAAGGTCTTATCGTCGATACTGACAATGGTATCGCCGGCCGCGACTCCGGCCTTGGCTGCGGGAGAATCGGGGATGACTTCAAGGACCTGGATCTTCCTGTCGGAAACGCGGGCATGGGAGTCGACATTATCGAGCGATTGCGGCAGGCCGATCATGAAGCCGGCAGAGATGAGGATCGCGGCCAGGACAATGTTCATCAGGACGCCCGCGGACAGAATGAAGGCCCGTTTCCAGATTTTCTTATTAATGAAGCTGTCCGGATCGTCGCTGTCCCCGTTCTCACCCTTGATCTTTACGAATCCTCCTAAAGGTATCCAATTGATCGAATAGACCGTCCCCTGCGCGTCTTCGACGGCGGCGGCGCCCATCACCTTCTTCCATTTCCCTTCCTTGCTCCTATAGACGCCGAAAATTCTCGGCGGGAAGCCGAAACCGAACTCCTCAGCCTTGACCCCAAACTTCCTGGCGACCATAAAATGGCCTAATTCATGGGCAAAAACCAGGACGCTTAGGACTATGACAAATGTGATGATAGTTAATAACATGGGTAAATCTTAAATTCCAAATTACAACTTATAAATTAAATCGTCATGATATCTTCTTCCTTCTTATCCCTGATCCCTTCCAGCTCCTCGTTTTTATTCCTGACCTCCTCGTCCAGTTCTTTCAAGAAACGGAATTTGTCGTCTTCGGCGATCAGCTTGTCCTTTTCCGCCTTTTCGATATCTTCCTTGATCCCGTCCCTTGCCTGTCTGATGGAGATACGCGCCTCTTCCAGCTTCTCGTTCAGCTTCTTGACCAGGTTCTTCCGATTCTCTTCGGTCATGACCGGCACGGTCAGCCTGATCTTGTCGCCCTCATTGATGATCCCTAAGCCGAGATCGGCTTCGGTGACCGCTTTTTCGATATCCTTCAAGACATTCTTGTCCCAAGGGGCGACCACGATGCTCCTGGCATCGGCGATGGTGATGCTCGCTACCCCGTTCAACGGCGTCTTAACGCCATAGGAATCGACCTGCACCCCTTCCAAAATGCCCGGATTGGCACGGCCGGTCCTCAAGGTGGCGATGTCTTTCTTGAAAAATTCGATCGTCTTATCAAATTCTTCCTGTTTGCTTTGTATGAATTGGTTCATATTCTTAAATTTTATTTTAAAGCCTTGACGCCCATATAGATAGTCTTGGGATTTTGCGGATCGATCAGCAGCTTCCAGCCGGCCCTGGTGGTCGGCAACTGCTTGGTCGACCAATTGGCTCCCCCATCTATGGAGCGGTAAAAGGTGGAATTAGTCACGTAATAGATCTCCTTCGCGTCTTTCGGACCTATAGCCACCGCGTTTATGATAGCGTCTTTTTCGGGAGTTATCAACTTTATCGATTTCCAGACATTACCGTTGTCGGAAGATTCCAATAAGCCGTAATGGGTGGCCAGGATGACCGTCCCCGGCTCCGAGGAGGAAACGACCAGATCGCGGAAACGCATGGCGTCGGAGAAACCTTTCAGATTGTCCCCCAGATCGGTCCAATGGACGCCGGCGTCGGTCGAACGGAAGATTCCTTTCCTGGCCGTAGCCACGAACATGATCCTCGTGTCGTCGGGGCGGATGACGATCTTTTCGACATTATCCTCGAAGCGGTCCAAGGTCTGCCAGCTGTTGCCCTTATCCGAACTTTTGATGATTTCTCCCCGGGAAGTGCCGATGAAGACGTTGTTGCTGTTATAATGGTCGATGGCGATGGCGTTGACGGAAACCTTAGCGTCGTTATCATAATAGACCTGGGACCAGGTCCTGGCGCAATCGACCGATTTGAAAACTTTATTGGCGGAAGCCGCGTAAATGGTGCATTTGGCGCTCGGATCGACGGCCACGTCGTTCACAGTGACCCGACCGAGGCTGGTGGAGACCTGCCAATCTTCGCCCTTGTCATAGCTATAGAACAGGCCGTTGTCCAGGGTTCCCAGATAGATAGCCTTATTGTCGCTCGGATCCATGACCAAGGACACGGCATTCAACGCGCCGATACTTTTCGGCCTTCCGCTGGTCGTCGGCATCAGGACTTTCTGCACCCAGCTGTCACCGCGGGTATCGGACCTATAGACTCCGCCGTCGTTGCCGGAGCCGGCGCCGGAATTGAAACTGATCGAACATCCGGACGCTATCAGGGCGACTGTGGCTATCAAGAGAATGATTTTTACTTTCATATTATAGATTCAAAGCAATCCGCTCCAAGACCAATCTTGGCTGCACATTGCCTTTTATATATAAGGAGGCCTTATCCAGATCTTCCATCAGTCCGAGCAATCTCGCCGGAGTCCACCCGTCTTTGGCGCGCTCCAATTCTTTGTCCAAGATCTCGTTCTGGACCAGATCGCCGTTGCCAAGATGGATAAGGACCAGGTCGCGGGCCGCCTTACGCCAGATTTCGATCACTTCCAAGGCCGCGTCCGCGCCTTCCTGGCCGCCTTTGCCGATCGATCCGATCGGGTCGGTCTCAAGCGGTTCCGGCTCCAAAAAGGCCCTGGCCGCCCTCAAATATTTTTCTAAATATTCCTTGTCCTCGAAAAATTTAAAGGCCAGAGCGGGACGCCCGCCGGAAAGGCGGGAAAAATTCTTAGCTTCGCTCCTCGAGGCTCCCCGTCCGGCCAGATAATCATATATGATATCGGCCTTAACCGGCCTGAACTGGAGGATCTGGGCGCGGGAAAGGATGGTCTTCGGCAGCCTGTCGGGGTCGGATACGGTCAGGATGATGATCACTCCTGGGCGCGGCTCCTCCAAAGTCTTCAATAAGGCGTTAGCCGCCTCTTCGGAGAGATTTTCGGCTTCCTTGATGATGCCGATCTTATAAGAATTCAGAAAGGAGCTCAGAGAAAGCTTCCTGATCAATTCCCGGATCTGTTCGATGGAAATATTCTTTTTACCTTCCTGCCGGCCGATGAAATGGAGGTCACTATGAAAATCCGCGCCCTCAGAAGAGCCTTTCTCGGCTCCTCTTGAAAATTTTTTACAAGAATGGCAGCTGCCGCACGGCTCTCCCCCGCCCGTTTCGCAGAGCAGAGTCTCTGCGAAACGGAGGGCGGCCGTAACCTTGCCGACATCCTCGGGGCCGCTGAAGATGAAACTCTCGGAAAGCAGAGGAGCGGATTTCGCGCCTGCCGCTTTTTTAGCCAAGAATAAACCGATATGAGAGTTGCCGATCAAGACTCCTCCCCTTGTCTCATTTTTCCGCTTCTCAAGATCCATGGGTTCATTATAACATAAACTTTGCAAATCGCAATTGAGAAATCTTGCCTTATCCTAGTTAACTTAGTATTATAAAAATATGAAAAATAATACCAGACTAAAGCAATTCATCCTGCTCGCGGGCGACATCCTCATCCTTTACGGCTCTCTCTATCTCGCCCTGACGGCCCGCTATCTCGGATGGGTCGCTCCCGCGACTTGGAACGCCCACCTGGCGCCTTTTTCGGCCGTCTTCCTGATCTGGATCCTCGTCTTCTATATTAGCGGGCTCTATGACCTGCATTCGGCCATCAACAATCCCCAGTTCTACAGGCGCTCCGTAAACAGCCTGGCCGTCTCCGCTATCATCTCACTGGCTTTCTTTTACCTCATTCCTAGGATCGGCATCGCTCCCAAGACCAACCTGTTGATCTTTATCCTGATCTTCTCCTTCTTCTTCCTGGCTTGGCGGCGGGCCTTCAATTGGCTCTTGAAATCTTACCTGCCGAAACGGAACATTATCATCGTCGGCATAAATAAGCAAGTCCTCGAACTGGTCGAAGAGTTTAATAAGAAGCCCCACCTGGGCTTCCAGATCACGGCCGTCTTCGACGAAGAGGGCGGAAATATCTCCGGGGCAAGGATCTTAAACGATATCAAGAGCCTCCCCGCGGCCATCAGGGCGGAAAAGATCAGTTCGATCGTCCTGGCCGGCAGCCTCCACGAATCTCCGGACCTGAGAGCCGCCCTTTTCGAGTGCCTGCCCCTCGGACTGACTTTCGTGGGCCTGTCCGGATTCTACGAAGCCATCACCGGCAGAGTACCGATCGAAACCATCAGCCAGACCTGGTTCTTGGAGAATCTGAATGAAGGCGACAAAGGCCTGTTCGATTCGGCCAAACGCCTCTTCGACATAGCCATGGCCCTGGTCATCTTGATCCTTTCCATCAGTTTTTGGCCTTTGATCGGGCTCATCATAAAGCTGGAAAGCCGAGGGCCGGTCTTTTTCAAGCAGTCCCGGGCCGGCAAGAATAACAAGCCGTTCACCATCTATAAATTCAGGACCATGACCGTGGTCGATAATGACGCCTCGCCAACGGTCAAGGATGACGCCCGGGTCACCCGCTTCGGATCCTTCCTGAGAAAAACCAGGCTCGACGAGCTGCCTCAGGTGATCAACATCCTGAAAGGCGAAATGAGCTTCGTCGGCCCCAGGCCGGAACGGGTCGATTACATCGCGCCCTTGGGAGAACGGATCCCTTTTTATAACGAAAGGATGCTCGTCAAGCCGGGAGTGACCGGTTGGGACCAGATCTCCGGCGAGTATCATTCCCCCTCTCTTGAGGATACGTTGAAAAAATTGCAGTACGATCTCTTCTATATAAAAAACAGATCCCTCTATCTCGACCTGTCTATCATCTTAAAAACTATCTCCACTGTCATTTCCAGAAGCGGGCGATGATCAATCATTCGCCAATCTTTCATAGAAGCTTATCTGCCTTTCAATAAGGATTTTTGAATCGTAATTCTTAAACACATGTTCTCTACCGAACCTGGCCATAGCCGGCCAGAGTTCCGGATGCTCCGAAAAATAAATAATTTTTTCGGCCAAAGCTTCATAATCATTCTCCTCGACCAGAAAGCCGTCCCGGCCCTCGATGACTTGATCGGGCAGGCCGCTGTGCCTGGTCGTAATGACCGGCAACCCCGTGGCTAAAGCTTGAGAGATGACCGTATTCATATTATTCCATATCTCCGTCCTTAGCCGTCTTCGATGGCTGGACAAAGAGATGCATCTTTAAGAAATAATTTATCACTTCTTCGACCGGCATATAGCCCTCATATTTGACTTCTCCTTCTATTCCTAAATCATGGGTCATCTTTTTGAGCTCATCCTCCAACTCCCCTCCGCCGACCAGATGGCACTCAAAATCATTTCCTCTTTTTTTCAAGATTGCCAAAGCGCGCAACAGATCATCAAAACCTTTCTTCTCCGTAAATCTCCCGACCGAGATTATTTTTAGCGGTTCGTCCGCCCCCTTGTTCCTTTCTTGATAAGGATAGGAAACAACGTCGATGCTTACCGGCAGAACTTCGACCCTGCTTTCGTCAAAGCCCCTCGCGACGATCCTTTCTTTCATATTATTGGACATGACAAAAAACAGCGAGCATTCTTTCTTCAGCCGATCATAATAATCGACGGGTTTGACGGCAAAAATGTGACTGACGTCATAACCGTAAAAAGTAGTCACCATCTTCACATTTAATCCCAATATCTCCTTTATAATCAGAAATTTATTGGCGATGGGTCCGAAGTGGCAATGGACCAGATCAAACTCTTTACCCAGGAAGGGTTCGGTCCAGAAGAGCAATTTTAAAGAAAAGGCGTTGCGTCCATATTTCTTAAAATTGAAAATTTTTAAAATAAGAGAAGGACGGAAGAAAAAAATATGAAAAAATTTAGAAATGGCCAAAAAGAACCTTTTAAAAAAATTATTAGGCATCTCCAAAGAAGATGCCTTCGCGTCCATCCTCTTCTCAAAATATCTCCGGCTGATATTTTTTAGCTTCCCTCTTTTAAAATAAAAAGTCTCGACTTTGATGCCGCGTTCTTCCAAGTCGGCTATCTGATTAATGATAAAGGTTTCCGAAACGACCGGAAATTCCCCGACTACGAAAGCGATCTTCATCTTATCTTTTTCCATAAAAATCTTTTACAGCAGAGCAGATTCCCAACACTTCTTTCTCCGTCAATTCTGGGTAGAGCGGCAAGGATAAGATTCCCTCCATCACCGCGGTCGTCTTAGGCAGGTCTTTGTCATTATAATTTAAAAATCGGTAAGCCGGTTGTTTAAAAATAGGCTTGGGATAATGGATGGCCGTCTCGATTCCCTTTTTCAGCAGATATTTTTTTAAGCCGTTCCGCCCCTTGGCCCTGACGACAAAAAGATGCCAGACATTCTTCCTGGCCGCGTAGACGGCCGGCAAGGTTACGGGCAGGCCGGACAGCTCTTTCAGATAGATTTTCGCCAGCGTTTCCCTTCTCTTATTCCAGGCCGGCAGCTTTTTCAGGCCCCAGGAAAGCAGAGCCGCCTGCATCTCGTCTAAACGACTGTTCACTCCTTCCAGGAGATTTTCATACTTGGAAATCTCCCCGTAGTTCCGAAGCTGCCTCAACGCCAGGGCGAGCTTTTTGTTATTGGTAGCCAGAGCGCCGGCGTCCCCGAAGGCGCCTAAATTCTTGGTCGGGTAAAAGCTGAAGCAGCCGATATCTCCGAAGGTCCCAACCTTCTTGCCCTTAAATTCAGCTCCGGTGGCCTGGGCGCAATCTTCGATGAGCTTCAAATTGTATTTTTTGGCAATTTTTAAAATTTTATCCATCTCCGCGGGCTGGCCATAAAGATGGACCGGCAAAATGGCTTTCGTCCTTCTGGTAATTTTTTTCTCGATCAATTCCGGATCAATGTTGAAATCTTCGCCAATATCAACGAAGACCGGCAAGGCGCCGGCCATCCTGATAGCGCTGACAGTCGGGGTGGCGGTATTGGCCACGGTCAAGACCTCGTCACCCTCTCCGATTCCTAAAACTTTCAAGGCCAGGAACAAAGCATCGGTCCCGGAATTTACTCCGATCGCATATTTGGCGCCTAAAAATTTGGCGAAGTTTTCTTCAAACTTCCCACCTTCTTGCCCGAGGATGAACCACCCGCTCTTAAAAACTCTTTTTACCACCCCATTTATCTCACCCTCAAAAAGCGAATATCTTTTTTTAAAATTATTGAATCTGATCATTTTTGATAAAGTTTAAAAAATCTTCATAATTCCTGATATAATCATTTTCATCATAATAATCGTCAGCCACGACCAGAATGACGCAATCCTCGGAAAAATTAGACATGGTGTGCCATAATTTTGGGCCCAATCTTATGCCCCGATAAGGATTGTCTAAAACGATCTTCTGTTTCATGTTGCCATCATCGAGTTCCAGTGAAAATGATCCGCTGACGCAAAAGATATATTGCTCTAGCTTTTTATGGGCATGCTTCCCTCTGGCAGCCGCGGGATTTTCAAGATTATTGATGTAATAGATTCTTTTTATCTTAAAAGGGACGCTCCGCTGAGCTTCGCCGATCACCAGATTCCCGTCCGGATAATCATTAAAGAATTGAAGCTTGATAACCCCAGAATTTTTAACAATAATATTACTGTTCTGAAAAATTTTCTCTCCAACTGCCATTATCTTATAGCCAAAATTTTTTGAAAAGAATCTGCCTGAAAAAAAATCTAAAAATTTGGTTATTCGGTTAAAAATTTTTCCTAAATACTTAAATAAAAAATTGATCTTTTTCAAGCGGAACAAGCCATAGGCGGGATAATATCCATCCTCGGCGATTATTCTCATGTTTTTCAAAGCCTCCCTAAGCTCATTCTTCTTAAATGACTTTTCATATTGATACTCATATTTTGAACCAAAAATTATTTTAAATAATTTGTAGAGGCTATGGAAATTCCAATAATTAGAGACGGTGACAATGATCCTGCCGTTAGGCTTTAAGACCCTTATCATCTCGTCTATCCCCCATCTATAATTAGGCAGATATTGAATGACAGCATCGCAGACCACAAGATCAAAAGATTCATCCGGAAAGGACAGATTAAAGACATCCTCTTTCCTTGTTTCAATATTGGCTAAGCCTAACACAGCGGCCATTTTCTTTATAAGCTCCAAGGACTCAGTCAGAATATCTGAAATTATGACTTGACTTCCAGGAAAATCTTCGGCTATCTTCAACCCATACCTGCCGCTTCCTCCGCCAACTTCCAATATTTTTAAATCTTGAGTCTGAGAAATATACTTTTTAAACACGGGATAGCTCTCCAGAAATAAACGCTGGGCAAAAATTCTCTTCGGGGACTCCGGCATTTGTTTTTTCCATTCCTCGCTCCAAACTTTATTAATTTCTTTCTGGCTAATTTTATTTGCTGGTAACCACATAATAATTCAAGGGGAAATCTTTATTTTTAGAAATTTCTTTTAAAATTAAACCTGAAATATTGAACAAAAAAACCAAAGGAATAAATAGTTTATTCCTCAAATTGGCGTTTAAAAGCTGAAAGATAGTATAAAGGTAGCTGTTACTAGCCCTGATTTCTATTTTATGGAATCCGCTGCCTTTTAGCAAATGTTCCAGGCCGAATCTGGTGTAGCGGTAAAAATCGTTAGGCGCCTCATGGACGAGCCAGGCGAAAGGAGTGGTCATAATCAACTTCCCTTCCGGTTTCAAGACCCGATTTATTTCTCTCAAGGCGCGGGCCGGCTCTTTGATATGCTCGAGGACTTCCGTAAATAAGACCAGATCCACGGAAGCGTCTTTGAGCGGAATGCCGTCATTTATATCGGCGATTATGACATCCTTCACCCCTCCCCTATCCTCGATGTCCAGCCCCAGATATTTCCGACATCTTATGAATTTTTTATAAGGAGCCTTGCCAACTCCGATATCTAAAACAGTGTCCGCCTCGATGTTCGAAGTTTCTTTAATGATAAACCTCGCCTGCAATCTTCTTATTAAAAATCTAGAGCCGAATAATAATCTTATTTTTTTCATATTAGATACTTTTTTTGATCCAGTTTAAGGAATTGAAAATTTTTCTTCCGAAGATCCTATCTAAGGTAAAGATGAATAAAGCATAAGCGGCCGCGCCCGAGAAGATAAAAGACAGGAAGATGGCCAGATTATCTATGGCGATCATTTTTTTCAAATAGAAGATCGAGATATACATGAGCCCGCTCGCCAGAACCGCTAACTTAAAGATCTCAAAAAACCCTTTTAGGCCCAGATTGATCTCTTTCCTGACCATGAGCAGCATGGCTAATTGGGAGGCGAGAGTGCTTATGACGACCGCCCAGCCGGTCCCGACCGGGCCGTGTGCCTTAGTCAGGGGAATAATCAAGGAAAACATGATTATTGATTGGAATATCAAGATGTAAAGATTGATCTTAGGCTTGCCGACGCCTAAGAATAAGGGCGTGATCACCTGCTCGAATGATTTCAAAAAACCCAACAAGATGATCACTCTCAAGATAGGGACCATCGGCGCCCATCTTTCCCCGTAGACGAAACGCACGATTTCCGGAGCCAAGGCGAAAAGGCCGGTCGAGGCCGGGATGATCAGGGCGAAGATGATTCTCATCACCCTGACGAAGGAAGTCCGTAAAAGCCGGCGATCATTCTGAATTTTGGAAAATAAAGGAAAAAGGATGGTGCCGAGGACCCTGGCGAATTCCATGGCCGGCAACATGCCCAAAGTGAAGGAAAGCTGATAAAAACCCAGGTCGCGGGCGCCCAGGAGCTTGCCGACCGTTATATTGTCGCCCTGCCCGACCAGGAAGGTGATGATGCTGACCAGACTTATCCATCTTCCATAGCGGAAGAGATGCTTAGCGCCTTCAAGATCTAAGTTGAATTTGGGTCGGTAAGGATGGAAAATGTAAGAAAAAATGACCATAAAAAATCGGTTGGCGATCGAACCGATGACCAGTGCCCAAGCGTTCCTGAAGATTACCGCGGCCCCGATCGTAAAGACAACTTCTCCGATGACGCTCGTTATGTCAAAAAAGATCTTTTTATTGAATTGTAAATTCCTCTGAAGAAGAACAATGCCGATATTTTCAAATCCGACTATAAAGACCGGCAAGGCGAGCACCCTGACAAAAACTACAACTGTTCCATTATTGAAAAACTTGCCCGCTAGCGGCGCGGCGATGAAAAACATCAATAAAGAGACAAAGAGGTTCCTTAAGAGGCCATAGGTCCAGGCGCTGTTGAGATGCTTATCGACCTCGTCCTTATGCTGGACGATCGCCGAATTGAAACCGGTCTGGAACAAGGTATCCGTGATGCCGATCGCCAGGGCGGCCATACCGAAAAGCCCGAAGTCGTTCGGAAATAAAAGGCGTGCCAGGATGATCGTCTTGACGAAATAGATGCTCTTGACCGCGAATCTGCCGATGAAGATCAAGACCCCTCCTCTGGCGACCTTCTTCCCTAAGGCCTCGCTCTCACCCCAAAGACTTAAGAATTTATCTTTTATCTTTATGAAAAAAATCATTTCCGGGCTATGATTAGATCGTTCCCCTTTCCTATGGGAAAGATTACATCAAAAAAAGCCAAAATTTTCAATAAGGGCATGGCCAGGACATTTATCTTACGCCCCGCCCCGCTTCCGTGCAACAGCGTCTCTATCTCCCAAGCCAAATGGCCGAAGAAGGTAAAGGTATAGCGGGAATATCCGACCTTAAAGCCGATCGATTCTAAAATTTCTTCCAGACGCGGAAGATCGTATTGCTCGCCGGTATGCTCTTCCTCTGCCCACTCGTCGAATTTTTTGAACCATCCTTTGGGGAAAATATATCTTTCATTATCTTCGCAAGGGATGGCCAGATATAGATGGCCGCCGTCTTTGAGCGCTTTATAAAATTTTTCCATTATCCTTCTGTTCCCCGGAATGTGCTCCAAAGAATCGATGGAAATTATCAGATCGTAAGAATCTTGTTCGTCCAAAAGATTCAGATCCTTTTCCTTGAAGATCAATCTTGAATTACTGTTTTTTTCCCATTCTTTCTGTCTCTTGATGTCATATCCGGCAATAGCGGCGTCGGGAAACACGCCGGCCAGATAGAAAGAATAAAAGCCCCTGCCGCAACCCGCGTCAAGGATGGCTCCCGGCCGACCGGCCTTTTTTAAATTTTTCTTGAAATATACAATCCTTAACCAGGGCCCCATATGAATGGGCCTGAAAGGTTCATGGCTTAAGATGAAATTTTTTATTTTCTCGACCATTTTTTAAAATCTGACTTCAAGTATAAAAGATGAAAAAAATAACTAAGATTAAACCTATATCTTAAAGATTTCTTTAAAAAATCTATAGCTTCCTCAATCCTACCAGCATCCCTTAACCAAAGCGCCATCCAAAAATAATGCTTGGCCAAGAGGTCTTTCCTGCCTTCATATTCTTTCTCGTGCTTCTTCAAGACCAAAAGCCGCCCCGCTATTTTCTTATCGATATTACCGCCGATGTGCTCATGACCGGCCTGGCAGGACATCTTTACCAAAGGCTCATCGATGCCGATGCCTTTGAATCTTTTCGACATCCTGATCATTAGTTCCGCCTCCTGGTGGCTCGGCAGGCTTTCGTCAAAAAGACCGATCTCCTCGAAGACTTCTCTTTTGACCAAGAGGGTGCTAGTCAAAAAACCTTTGAATCTGCTCAAAGAGACGATGGCATAATCAGCCACCCCTTCTTTCACGTAAGTTTTTTCTTCTTTGTCCCCATAATCCCTTATTACCGACGAGAAGCAGAAGCCCACATCCTCGTCTGAGCCTTCCAAAAGTCCGAGCTGCCTCTCTAATTTCTGCGGAAGCCATTCGTCATCATCATCCAAAAAAGCCAGAAATCGGCCGCTCGCGTTCTTGATGCCCATATTCCTGGCCGCCGATCCTCCCCGCTCGCGATCATGAGCTATATATCTTATCCTATCGTCATCCAATTCCTTGACGATCGATCCGGCCCTTTCTTTTAGTCCGTCATCGACCACGATGACTTCGTAATCCCCGAAAGACTGCTTCAAGATGGAATTCAAAGCCTTCCCCAACAATTGAGGACGATCATGGGTGGGAATGATTATAGAAACTTTCGGCATATCAACTTTTTAAGATTTTTTCCAGCAATCCGGTCTGTTCCTCGAGGGAAGGCATTTTTTGGACGAATTCAAAGCCATTTCCGGCAATTTTACGTCTTAAACTTTCATCCACTATCAATTTTTCCAATTTATTTTTCAACTCTTCTTTGTTTCTTCTCTCCGCCACCATGGCCGTCTCCATATCAAAGGCGAAATCTCTCGATCCGCCGTTATTATAAGTCACCAAAGCGCACTTGCAATTCATGGCTTCGACCGAAGGCAGGCCGAAGCCTTCGTCCCAAGAAGGACAAAGGAATATCTCCGCGCTCGAAAAAATTTCTGCTAATTTTTCCTGGGGCGGGTTGAAATGATACTCGGCTTCAAAATCAAGCTCCTTCCTTCTGGCGCCGTATAGGACCATCTCAACCTGAGGATATCTGGCCTTCAACTCCTGGATGATTTCAACCCCTTCTCGCGATCCCTTCCATTCATAGCTATGATAGAGCATCAGGATCCTTGTCTTATTTTTATTTTTTTCCACTTTCTTGAAATAAAAAGTTTTTTTATCAATAGAATTAATAAGTAAGGAGGCGTCAGCCCCAAAGTCATCTTTCAAAATATTTTTCAACCAGGTAGAGACGACAATTTTTTTAAACGGAAGATGGTAGACCTGCTCGACCGACTTTGGATCTCCATGATAAAGCCTCTCATCATGCTGGATAAACTGGAACTTTTTACCCTTGGTCAGAGAGAGAGCCTTGGCCAGATCCGCCATTTTCCAAGAATCCGCTATTAAAACGTCGGCGTCTCTCAGACTACCTTCGTTTACTCGGGAGATCCTTTTGATCTTCCCTCGAAAATCAGGGAACCAATCCGGCCTTAACTTTATTAGATTTTTAAAATACCTCCTCGGACTATTTTCCGGAACATAGACGCAAACGTCATAGCCTCTCGCAGCCAAGGAATCGGCATAATTCAGGCTTATTCTGATGCCTCCGGAAATTTTCAAGTGTGGCAATAAAAAATTGATCTTCATATCTTTAGAAAAGGCAACAATTCTTTGATGACGATTTCCGGCTTCCCGGCTTCCGCGAACAATTTAAAAACTTCTTCTCCGATCATGATTCTCAGTTCTTTATCATTCTTCAGTTCCAAGATCTTCCCGGCCAAATCCTCGGGATCAGCGACCTTACAAAGAAGGACATTCTTGCGGTCCGTAAAAAGTTCCCTTATGCCGGGAGTATCGGCGGTGATGATCGGCTTGCCCATGGCCATAGCTTCATAGATCTTATTAGGAATGACCCGCGCGGCCTTTTCGGTGTCTCCGAAGATTCCTAAAGAAACATCAGCTTCAGCTATAAGATCAGGAATTTTCTCGTAAGGCACCCTGTCCACAAACTCGACATTTGTCAGACCTAGTTCCCTTCCGAGCCGCCTCATGCTATCGTAAGTCTGCCCCTTGCCTACGAGCCTGAATCTGATGTCCTTTTCTTTTTCCAGGATCTTGGCCGCTTTCAATATATGCTGGATTCCCTGCAGGGGGATATATTTGCCGTGGAAATGGACCAAAAAATCTTTATCATTTCTTTTCTCATTTCTGGGAAAGAAAAGCCGATCATCTGCCCCCACGAAAATTCGGATGAATTTCTCTTCGTTCGTCCTGAAAGTCTGTGAAAAATATTTGATATGCTCATTAGTATCAAGGAGAATCTTATCAGCCAACAGGCAGCCGAGCCAATCGAGAGTCCAATAATAAAGAGCCTTCAGGCCGAAGGGGCGGGCCAGCTTCCTGTCATTTACCATTGTATCATAAAGCGAATAAAAGGCATCCCAAAGAATCTTTTTCTTGGTTAAAAACTTAGCCAGGATCAATGCTGAGCGGGAACGGTCTGACGAACCGACAATCATTAAATCGTAAGAAGACAGTTTGCGGTATTTTAAAAACAAATTTAAAAGCCCCCTGAATCCAGGCGCCTCCTCACGGCACTCTATAATTTCTATGCCATTTCTTCTTAACCCCTCGAGGATGACTCGATCTCTTATATATTGAGGATTATAGAATCCAAAATAACAAATCTTCATCGGATTTCCTTTAGAAAATTAATTATCTTTCCCGCCCTTTTTTCCCAGGAATATTCCTTGGCACTCTCCAAGGCTTCTTTTGCGGCCGCATCGGCCGCACGATCATTATTCACGATAAAATTTATCCTTTCAAACAACTGATCAGGACTGTCGGGTCTGACAAAAAAACAATTTCTTTCATCCAAAATTTCCCGCAAACTGGGCAGATCGGAGGCGATTATCGGCTTGCCGCTCGCCAAGTATTCAAACATCTTGATCGGCGAGGTGTAAGCTTTAGATTCCTTGCTCTTCCCAGAGTTGGGAAGAAGCAAGATATCGGCGCATTTCAAAAATTTAGGTATCAATCCCTTGTCTTTACGGCCTAAGAGCGAGATATTTCTTAAACTTCTCTCCTCCATTATCTTTCGATATTTTTTAAGATCCTCCTCTGTCCCGCCCACCAATACGAAAAGAAGCTTCTCATCCTTCGAAAGCGCGGCCGCCTCGATGATCGTATCTACGCCTTTCCAGCCGTATAAATGACCGACATACATGACAATCTTTCTATCAAGGGGCAAGCCGAAATTTTTTCTCAACTCCTCCTCATCTTCCTTGATGAGAAAGGCTCCCAGATCGACCCCATTAGGCGCGACCAAAGTCCGGAAATGATTTTTTTCGAATTCCGCCTCCGTACCCCGGGAGTTACAGATGACGGCCGAGGCTCTTTTTAAAAAAAACTTGAAAAGTTTTTCCTTGCTCTGCGGCCAACTATGAGCGTCATAAATAACTTTACGACCCTTCAAGCCGAACAGCCAGACCAATTCCGGATTCCTGGTATAGATCAGGGCGCCTTTATCGAGCTTTTTAAAAATCAGGCTCAAGAAAAAAGAGAAGCTCTGGAGATAAAAAGCCGCCTTTTTAAAGAGGGGCAATCTCAGGAAATCCAGGCAGAATATCTTTTTGATCCGGAAGTTCCTCTCCAGGCCATAAAATTCAAAGACGTCCCTGCCGATATCGTTGGCCCTCCTGGGGACCCACAATTCCACTTCCGATCCCGCCTTCGCGAATTCGGAACACATCTTGCCGATCTGGAAACCATGGGCTTTCTCGGTCGGGATGCGGGCATTGACGATGTAATAAAGTTTCATATCAATCTCTGATGATTTTAAAATTAAGATTTTTCTCTCCCTCCAATATCTTTAAGAACAACTCATGGTTACCCCTCATTATGGCTTCCCAGCGGGAAGCGTCCTCACCCAAAGTTTCCCTCCCCAAATAACCCCTCTCCTTTACGCGCCTCTGCCTTTCTTCTTCCGGCAGGTCAAAAACGATCAAGCCGTCCGGTTTCGGGAAACTCTTCACGATCGCCCGGAGCTCGTCCTCGGACAAGACCCGGTCGAAGATCGATAAGATATTCTGGAAGAAACTTTGATCCAGGATGGCTCTCTTGTACCGGCCGGCCTTCATATATTTAGCATTATAATGGAAGAAGCTATTCATCAATTTATAATAAAAGATCCGAGGGGTCTTTGAATTCCTCAAGATTTTAAAAAAAGTCTTCAAGAAAAAGGCCGGATTCTTGAAAAGAAAGGCCAGGTTATAAAAGAACAGTTCCTTATTGCTCCTGATCTTTATTATCTGGAAATCTTCCGCCTCCGCCTTCTTCCGGGCCGCCGTCGTCTTACCCGAGCCGGGCAGGCCGTAAAATTCGATCATCATATCTTTTTGAAAGAGACGGCGTAAGATTCGGAGACGAATCCGCTCAAAAAATTCAACCTCATGCCGCGGAAGAACCTGTAAATGAGCTTATTCAGACCGACCCAGCGGAAGACGGGGACGACGATGATGGCCGGAAAGATCTCGATGTCTCCGGCTCCCAGCGCTCCGAGGATGTCCTTGAGCCGGGAGGGAGATATCTGTCCGCGGTGCATCTCCGGTATCTTTCTTCCGATAATCTTATAGCGCCAATATTTAGGAGTTTTGGTTATCATAAAGCCCCGGCCGCCATTTTCCAAAAGAGCCATGATTTTCCCCGCCGCCCCTTCCTTGTCCGGCAGGTACTCAAAGGCCCGCGAGGAGAAGAATAAATCATATTTTCTCCCAGGGACGAAGGTCGAGAAATCAGCCTCGAAAAAATTGATATTTTCCTCTCCGGCAAGATTATCTTGGGCCAATTTGAGCATCTCCGAAGAGATGTCCACCAAGTCGAAAGAAGCCTCCGGATCATGCCGGAGAAGGATCTTCGTCCAAGTTCCGGGGCCAGGTCCCAATTCCAAGCAGCTCTTGAAAGAAAAGCCGCCTCCAAGAAGATGCCTCGTGATTGAATCTTTGGTCATCTCGTAGCCGGCACGCGCCTGCTCGGTCCTGAACCAGCGATTCTCCTCGTATCTGCCCTGAAGCTTATTTCCTACCAGCTCGTTATAAGTCGTTTTGATCTTTTCAGTCTCCATAAAAACGTGAAATTTTAGTTATTAAAGATTTAAGACTATGCTCGGCGACCACTTTCTCCCTCAATTCTTCTCCCAATCTTCCCAAGACCTCGCCTTCCGCATGGATCATCCTTTCCGCCTTCTCCGCCAACTCGGCCGAGTTTCCCGGCGCGTACATCAGCTTCCCTCCGTATCCGCCCAACAAGTCAGCAAAGGCCCGGTTGCAGGTCATCACCGGAAGCCCGAAGGACATGGCCTCCAGAACCGCCTTATCCAAGCTGCCGGTGCCGCTCATATTGACGAATAGGTCGGCCTCCTCCAGATAGCCGGCCAAATCCCGATAAGCCGCCGGACCCGGAAAACGGAAGACTTCCCGGAGCTTCTTCTCCCGGACCAGATCTTGCAGGCCGTCCAGATATTTTTGCTGTTCCGGAGTGCCGATGCCGCCGACATCCTCGACCGCTATCCGCTCTCCCCGACCGATAAGCTCAGCCGCCGCCTTGATCAGGACTTCATGGTTCTTGACCGGTGAGATTCTCCCGTAAGTCATGATCTTAAAGGGCTCATGTTTCCTATAACCATCCTTGCGGCGGAAGAACCCGGTATCTATCCCCTGCCCGACGATTCTCTTCTTGCCGCTTTCCAGCCCGCAGCCGTCTTCCGTCGAGGTAAAGATATGATCGGCCAGCTTTGCCGCCAAGCGCAGGCTCAAGGGCGTGGAACCATGGGCGTACCAGATGCCGATCTTTTTCCTGCCGAACCGCCAGACCGGCCAGCCCAACAATGCGTAGATCTGGTTCATATGCACGAAGACGGCGTCATACTCATTCCGCAATTTCCAGATCAAACGATAAAAATTAAAAAGATAGATGAGCTTTTTAAACCTGTTCGAGCCATATCTTTCCTTCCCGAGACTGAACACCCGGACATCGGCCGGCAGATTCACGGCGCCGCGCTCGAGACAGATGACCGAAACCCCGTCCCAGTTTTTGGCGAATTCTTCGATCCAATAATGGAAGAACCCCAGCTGGTCATCGTCCAAATCGACCCTTTGCGTTATTAGAAGGATCTTTTTCATCTTAAAATAAAGAAATGATCTTATTGATCAGGACCTTCTTCAAGAACAGGAGCGGGAAGATGCTATTGACGGTGCAGGAATCGCAACCCTCGCAATTAAAGCTTCCCCGTTCGTGCTCCGAGAGGCATCTTTCCCTCTTGTCTTTCTTATAGATAGCCTCGATATTCTCTTCCTTGATGTTTCCCAAAATCGAGCTCGGCAGAGGGTTATTAGAACAGAGATAGGCCGTTCCGTCCCAATTGATGGCCAATCCTTTGAGATAGACGCAAGGCTTCTTCAATTCAAATTTACCCAAGATCCGATCAAGCCAGCCCATCTTTCTCCTTGAAGCGTCCCTGGTGCCGGCCCAGTTATGCGGTTCATAGATAAAAGAGGTCATGAATTTCAAACCCTGGAGCTGTTTGCGCCAAAATCTGACGTAACGGACACGGTTTAGAAAAGAGACGTTGCCGACGTCCACGAAGTGAATATTGAAGATCGCCCGCGATTTCTTCCGCCTGGCCAGATCCAAGAAATATAAGATGTTCTCCTTGGCCTGGTTGAACTTATCGACCCCCTTGCCGGCCAGGTATTCCTTCCCGGTAAACCCGTCCATAGACATCTCGATGGCCTCGAAATCATAATCCGAAATTTTCTCCGCCAATTCCTTATTGAGGACGATGCCGTTGGTGGACAGGCGCATCTTGAAACCCGCCTTGGCGGCCAGCTCGATCATTTCCAGTATCTGCGGATGGAGCAAGGGCTCACCCCAGAGGGCGAATCCCATCTCCTTGATGCCATGGTCGAGGCACCACCGAACAATCGTCCTGAACAGATCCATCTCCATGTAGCCGGAACCGCCGGCATGGATGTATTCCCTCGGGCAATAGGTGCAGCGGGCGGCGCAGCGATTGGTCACGCCAATCCTCAAGACGGGCGGATAGTCCTGCTGCCGGCATTTATACCGCCCCTGGCCGTCCAATAAATAATTGATTTTGCGGCTGTGCTTCAAGAGGAATCTTTCAATAAAGTTATAACCCCTCTTACCCTTTTTCTTGATTATCGGGGAGGGCTCGGCGACGGTATTCAGAATTCCTCCTCGCTCGTCATATTTTATCTCCATACATTTTTATCTTAAGGAATTTTCCCAGCTTCGTTTATATAAATTTAATTTTTTCTCCTTATCCTCGGCACGCACCACATCCTCCCTCAGATTCTCCCCCAGATTCCTCGCCCATCCCGGATCCGACAAGATCCTGGAAAGGCCGGCGCCGAAACTCGCGGGGTCGCCCACCGGAACCACCAGGCCGTTCTTCCCGTCCTTCACGATCTCTCGGGCGCAGCCGACGTCTGTCATGATGACCGGCAGGCCGAACATCCCGGCCTCGATGATGACCCGCCCCCAACCCTCATAATTGGAAGATAGCAGATAGGCGTCGGCTTGTGAATAATAGTAATCGACATCCTCGGTCCAGTCCTTGAAGACCACCTTCTCGCCGACTCCCCATCTTTTGGCGGCGGCTTCCAACCTCTCCTTTTCAGGACCCCTGCCCACCAACAATAGGCGAGTCTGGGGGAAATCCGCGGAAATCTTCGAAAAAGCTTCAATCATCAGACCTAAATTTTTCTGTTTAACGAAACGGGCCACGGAAAGGAAGAGAAAATCATCTTTAAAGATCTCCCGCGCCTTAGATCGG
>JAKAJF010000066.1 GCA_021813875.1 bacterium
CCGAACGATAAGATCAACGGCTTCTCGGGTCAGTTCGACGGCCTGATCGCCCTGACGCCGGAATTCATCACCGACCTCTTGGAGCTCACCGGTCCGGTGACTGTCGAAGGCCAGACTTACGATAAGGACAATTTCTCCCGCCTCTTGGAGTACCGGGTGGAAAAAAATTATGTCCAGCTCGGCATCCCTTCCTGGCAGAGGAAGGAAGTCATCGGCGAAATCTCGAAAGAGCTCAAGATCAGGCTGTTAGACCTGCCGGCTTCGCGCTGGGGAGATATCATCGCCGTCCTTAACGATAATTTTTTGAAGAAGAACATCCAGATCTTCCTGAAAGATGCCGACGCGGAGAATTCCATCAGGGATCAGGGCTGGGGAGGGGAGATCAAAGACGTCCCCGGCGATTATCTCATGGCCGTCGACGCCAACATGGGCAGTCTGAAGACGGACGCGGTCATGTCCAAGAGTATCGAATATCGGCTCGAGGAAGACGGCCAAGGCCTGATCGCCCGGGCCAGGATCAACTACGCCAACAACGGCAAGCCGGACTGGAGGACTGATGAATATAAGACTTATACCCGCCTTTACGTGCCTTCGGGCAGCCGTCTTATCAAGGCCGAAGGTTTGAGCGACGGAAGCGCCGATGTCGGCGAGGAATCGGGGAAGACTTACTTTGGCGGCTTCATCGACATCCTGCCCGGCCAGATCGGCAGCCTGACCTTCGAATATCGGCTTCCGGATTATGTCAAAGAGCGGGTCGAGCAGGGAAATTACGAACTTTACCTCCAAAAACAGGCCGGAAACCGGGCGAGCGGCGTGGCCGTTGACTTAACTTTCCTAAATGGGATAAAATCATATAGTCCGACCGGGTTTTACGCCAAGAGAGAAGGCCGCCATATCGGCTGGGAAAGCGATTTTAATACGGATAAGAGATTTGAAGTAAATTTTAAATGATGAAAATTTCAATCAAAACCATCCCCCATAAGAGACAGAGATATGAGACCAGCGGCGATTATTGGATCACTAAGCGGGGCGACATGGAGATCAGGGTCTCGGAGATGAAGGATTGGAAGGAGGAAGCCTTGATCGCCATCCATGAGATCATCGAGCTATTATTGGTCAAAGAGCGCGGCATCAACATCCAGGAGATCGAGGCTTTCGATATCGCCTTCGAAAAAAGAAGAAAAGAAGCTGACCGCGGAGAGCCGGGCGACCATAAGGACGCCCCCTACCGCAAGGAACATAAATTCGCCACCAAGATTGAGCGCCTTCTGGCCCGGGAATTGGGGGTCGATTGGGAGGATTACGCCGGTGAGGCCGTTAAAGTCTAACTTATGTTTGTAAAAAGGATCGGGATCGATCTCGGAACAACTTATACTTTGGTGCACGTGCCGAAACGGGGAATCGTTATCAACGAACCGTCGGTCGTGGCCATCTCCATGATGGATAAGAAGATCCTGGCCGTCGGCAACGAGGCCAAGGATATGTTGGGCAGGACTCCGGATACCATCATCGCTCTGAAGCCTTTGAAGGACGGAGTCATAGCCGATTACCGCACCACCGAGGCTATGTTGAGATACTTCATCAACAAGGCGGTCGGCGGGGTCAGGCTCTTGAGGCCCGAGGTCATGGTAGCCGTGCCGGCCGGCATCTCTTCGACCGAGAGGCGCGCCGTCATCGACGCCACCATCGCCGCCGGCGCCAAGGCGGCCTATATCATCAAAGAACCGGTGGCCGCCGCCATCGGCGCTGATATTCCCATCGGTTCGGCGTCCGGACACATGATTATCGACATCGGCGGAGGCACTTCGGAAATGGCGGTTATCTCCCTCGGCGGCATCGTGACTTCAACTTCGGTCCGGGTGGGCGGTAACAAGTTCGATATGGCCATCCTCGAATATATCAGACGCAAATATAACCTGGCCATCGGCGAACGGACAGCCGAGGAGATCAAGATCAAGATCGGCTCGGCGCTCTATCTGGAAGATAAATTGACCATGGAGATCCGCGGCCGCGACATCCTGACCGGCCTGCCGCGGGTGATCACCGTCACGAGTAACGATGCCACCGACGCCATCCAGAACGAGCTGGAGGCCATCGTCAACGCGGCCAAGAAGATCCTCCATGACACGCCTCCGGAACTGGCCGCCGACATCATGGATAAGGGCATGGTCTTATCGGGAGGCAGCTCGCAATTGAGGAATATCGATCAGCTCCTGTCCAGGACGACCGGCGTACCCGCCTACGTGGCGGACGACGCCCAGCTGTGCGTGGCCAAGGGGACGGGCATAGCTTTGGATAATCTTGATTCTTATAAGAGAAGCATCTTAGCGACCAAATAGGATCTGGGAATCTCCCTTATCCTATTTTTTTTATTATGTTGATCGGCATCGATGCCAGCCGGGCTAACAGGGAGCATAAGGGCGGACCGGAATGGTACTCCTATCATCTGATCAGATGGTTAGCCAGGCTGGACAGCCAGAACGAATATCTGCTTTATTCGGATAAACCGCTCAAGGGCGGTTTATTGGATTTGACGGCAGCCGGAGCGGCCGGCAGCCGAGAGGCGGCCATCGATAAGCACGGATATCAGAAGATCAAAAGCCCCCACGGCAATTTCAGGGCTAAAATCTTGGATTGGCCCCTGGATTTCTTATGGACCCAGGGGAGATTATCCCTGGAGATCCTTATCCATTGCCCCGACATCCTGTTCGTGCCTGCCCATACATTACCCTTGATCCACCCGAAGAAATCGATCATTACCTTGCATGACGTCGGCTTCGAAAGGCACGGAGCTCTTTATGAGAAGAGCCGGATCGGCCCCCGGGGCGGGAAGAGCGGCAAGGCTCTTGATGCCCTGGTAAAGGTCTTTACCAGGGGAAGATTCAATGCTGATTCTCTCGATTATCTTTTCTGGTCGGCCAGGTTCGCCCTGAAGAACGCCTCCAAAGTCATAACCGTGTCCGAATTTTCTAAAAAAGAGATCCTGGAGATCTATTCCGGATTGGGAGCCGCGCTTGAAGAGAAGATAAAAGTGATTTATCATGGCTATAACAGCGATATTTACAAAAACATCAAAGATAAAGACAAGGTTGAGAACGTCTTGAACAGGTACGGGCTCAAAAGGCCCTATCTGCTCTACGTCAGCAAGCTCGAGAAGAAAAGGAATCTGGCCCTTCTGGTCGAGGCCTTCGCCATCATGCGGGAAAGGAACAGACATGACGATCATAAGCTGGTCCTGGTCGGCGATCCTGGCTTCGGCTTCGACGATATCGAATATACCATCAACCAGTTCGGGCTGGTGGATGAGATCATCCGCCCGGGATGGATAGGGGAGGAGGATATGCCTTATATCTATAGCGGAGCCGAGGCCTTCATCTTCCCGTCGAGCTATGAGGGTTTCGGCATCCCGTTGCTCGAAGCCATGGCCTCCGGATTGCCGATCGCCGCCTCTTGCGCCGCTTCCATACCGGAGGTGGCCTGCGATTCGGCCCTCCTGTTCGCCCCCAACGACATCCCTTCGATGGTCAGGGCCATGGAAAGGATCATCTCTGACGAGGGCTTGAGACGGAAATTGCGCCAGGAGGGGCGGGAAAGGATAAGGAATTTCAGCTGGGAGAAATGCGCCCGGGAGACCCTGGAAGAAATCATTAATCTTTAAAATATGAATCTAAAAAATTATTTAACTTTATTGAAGACCGGCGTCTACCTTGGATTCTTGTCGGTCTTTCTGGTTTATAAAAATTTCCTCTTCCCTTATATCAGTTCGAAGCAGCTCTATTTCAACGTCTTGGTCGAAGTGCTTCTGTTCTTCTGGGTCGGTTTGATCCTGAAATATAAGGATTGGCGCCCTAAAAGATCCTGGATAACCGGCGGCTTGCTTTTTTTCCTGTCAGCCCTCCTCATAAGCGGCATCCTGGGGGTGGATTTCAATCTGAGCTTCTGGAGCAATGTCGAAAGGATGCTGGGAGTCTTCCAATTGGCGCATTTCTTCGCCTTTTACCTGATCATCATAACGGTTTTTAGGAGCCCGGAAGACTGGAAGAGGTTGTTCATGGTCTCGGTCGTCGCCGCCTTTTTGGCGAGCCTTTACGGCATCGGCCAGAAATTTGGAATCGTCAAGAGCCCGATGGGTTCGGACAGGATCATTTCCACCATCGGCAACGCCGCCTACGTGGGCGCTTACGCCATTTTCAATATCTTTTTCGCGCTCATCCTCTTCTTTAAAGAGAAGAATAAGCCTTTGAAATATTTTTACGCGGCCGCGGCCTTCGTGATCCTCTTGGCCCTGGTCTTCTCGGGGACGCGGGGCGCGTACATAGGTTTCGCCGCCGCCGTGCTCTTCATGCTCTTTTTGGGGGCGGTCTTGAGCAAGAAAGCTTCCTTGAAAAAGGCGGCCGTGGCCGTCTCGGTGATCTCCGCGGTCCTGGTCGGGATCTTGTTCCTCAATATCCATAGCAAGTTCGTCGAAGAAAGTTCCTTCCTTTCCCGCTTGAGCCATATCTCCTTGTCCGACGCCACCATGCAGACCCGCCTGATCTCTTGGCGGGCGGCGCTCGAGGATTTCCATAATCATCCGGTCTTCGGCACCGGCTACGGCACTTTCGCCGTGACTTTCGATAAATATTTCGATCCGAAATTTTATAATTATACCACTTCCGAAACTTACTTCGACCGGGCCCACAACAACCTGATCGATCTCGGTTCTACCGCTGGTCTTCTCGGCCTCCTCTCTTACCTGTCGATCTTCTCGGCCGCCCTTTATTATCTGATCAGGGCCAGGCGGGCCTCGAAGGTGGGGCTCGTCGATTTCGTCCTGCTTTTGGGGCTTATCTTGGCCTACTTCATCCAGAACCTGGTGGTCTTCGATTCCCTGGTCACTTATATCGCCATCATGGTCATGCTTGGATATATCAAT
>JAKAJF010000067.1 GCA_021813875.1 bacterium
CACGTCCCTCCTTTTGAGGGAAGGGGAGAATATCATGGCCACGGATACCCCCTCGCTTTCCGTCCAGCTGATCAAGGGGACATCGACCTTGGCGACGAGTTCCGCCGCTTCCTTGACGGCCGCCGAAAAGGAGTTCAAAAGGATCTATCTGCGCAAACCTGATTATAAGAAATTTTCAGATAAAGCGGCGGTCGAGATAATGGCCCGCGGCCTGGCCGGCGGGAAAAGGAACCTGGCTTCCGAAAGGGCGGCGCTCAAGACTTATGTCCATATCTATAAGAGCAAACCTTCATCTTCCAAAACTTGGAATATCTTGAAGGCCATCGCTTATTCAGGAGCTAAGAGGTAAAAGTATGAGAAATCTCAAAATTTTTATCTTGATGATCTGCGGCCTGACGGCCATGGCATCAGGCGCGTTCGCCGATAGCCAGCCGGCACTGGTCGTCACGCCGGAAAAAGTCAGCGCCGAAGTCCAGCCCGGGCAGAAAGCCAAAGGCAAGGTCACCATTTCCAACAACGGCGACATCCCTATCAACCTGAAAGTTTCCGCCAGGGACGTCAAGCTGCTCGATGAGACGGGCAGGGTGGAATTTTATATCAAAGATACCGATAGCGTCAGCCAATGGATCGTCCCTGAATTTTTGAAAGTCAATCTGGCTCCCCGTTCCAGCAAAGATATCAATTATCTGATCACTGTCCCGAAGAACGCAACGAACAAAGGCTACGACGGGGCGATCGTCTTCAGCAAGACGGATGGCGACGCGGTAGGTCCGGAGAATGATTTCGGGCAGCTGATCTTCATCAATGTCAGAGCCGCCGATAATATCAACCCTTCCCCCAAGATCCTGGATTTCTCTATTCCCCGCATCCAGACCAGGCTACCTTCCGACCTTAGCCTCAGGGTCAAGAACGCGAGCGCCAACAACATCATCATCGACGGGACCATCTCCATCAAGAATTGGAAGGGAGTCGATATTGAGACCACGGAAGTCAAAAATCTGATAGTTTTCCCAAAGGCTACCAACCTGTTCAAATGGTCCTGGAAGAAGAGCCATGAATTATTCGGGCTTTATAGGGCTGAAATATCGCTCAACATCCCCAACGGCAAGCCGGTCCGGGAAGATAGTTGGTTTTTGTCCCTTCCTTTCCCTCCGCTGGAGAAGTTGATGGATTTTTTTAAGAAGATCTGATTATGGAGAATAAGCTCAAAATTATCGGGAAAGAATGGCTGAACCTCAATCCGGATGAAAGCGCAGAAGCTTTCGATCCGGAGCGGATTTCCGGAAAGATGATCCTTCTGGATTTTTGGAGCTATACTTGCTTTGACTGCCTGAAGAACCTGAGGTTCTTGCGCTTATGGTGGGACAGGTATAAGGGGAGGAATTTTTCGATCATCGGCATCCACGCGCCGGAATTCGAGTTTGAGAAAGAAAGCGGGAACATAGAGAAAGCCATCGTCGCCCATGGCATAAGATGGCCGGTGCTCCTTGATAATGACCTGCTGAACCGCCAGAACTACGAAATAGAGACTGAGCCTTCCGATCTCTTGTTCGGTCCGGAAGGAGAGTTTTTGTACGGGCATGAGGGGGCGGGTGATTACGAAGACATGGAAGTGGCCATCCAAGCCGCCATCGCCAGGGTTTCCGGAGGTAATGACCTGCCGGAGATCAGGGTGGAAATAACTGAGATCTGCCTGCCTGCCACTCCCCGCGTCTATTGCGGATTCGGCAAGGGGCTGATAAGCAATCCGGAAGGCTTCAGGTTCAATCAGGTCTCTGTCTACGACCTTTTCGGCGAACTTGAAGAGAATACTATCGCTCTGGAGGGAAAATTCCTGGTGAAGAGGGAATACGTGGAGGCCAGGCAGATCGGCGCCGCCGTCCTTGTCAGATTCCGAGCCTCGCGCGCCGATCTTGTCGTGCTCGCTCCGGAGGGCACTTCGATCTTACGGGTCTTTTTCAATAATATACCGCTTCCTAAGGAGATGTATGGGGAAGACCTCGATGATGAGGGCGAGCTTCACGTCTCAGAGCCGAGGCTTTACAACATCATCAAGATGGAAAATCTGGTCGAAGGGACCTTGAAGATCGTCGAGAAGAGGAAACGCTTCAGGGCTTATGGCTTCTCCTTTTCCGGGTGTCTCGAAAAAAAGACTTAATGAAAAATTAATTTCCGTCCTGTATATTCAAAAAAGAGATTTTCTTGCTTCGGTTGTCCGGAAACTCCCATTTTCACGATTATTTTTTTTAACTTGAGTTCGGTCTCAAGGAGCGTGAAAACGTTTTCGGACAGCTCAAGCAAGAAAGCGCGCGCGATAGCCGCTCTTTCACATCCTTTACGGGTCCATCGTTTTATGCTAAAGTTAAAAACGGTGTATTTTTCGGTTATTTTTATTTTTCAAGGATTTTATATCGAAAAATGACTTACTCATCCCTGGTCAAAGACAGAAAGGTTACCGCCGCTCTCCAGATCGGCGCTATAATTTTTTTCTTAGGCTTGTCGGGATTCTATAATTATCTCCTTTTCCATGCCCTCGCCGAGTTAGCCACGATCGTCATGTCTTTGGGCATTTTTTTTGTGGTCTGGAACACGCGCCGTTATTTGGATAATAATTTTTTTCTGATAGTGGGAGTGGCTTGTTTCTTCGCGGCCATTTTCGACTCCCTGCATATGCTTGCCCTGGAGGGTATGGGAGTCTTCGAAAATGATCCTGTCTTGGCTGCCCATATCTGGCTGGCGGCAAGATACCTCTTAAGCGCTTCTTTCCTGGTGGCGCTTTTTTTTATCAAGAAGAAATTGAATCCCGACTTCATCTTTTTCCTCTATTTCTATATTTCGGCCTCCTTGGCGGCCCTGATCTTTTGGCCGAACCTTTTTCCTTCTTTCCTGGGCTATGTCCGTCCTTACCTTTTCGACAGCCGAGGAAATATCCTCATAACCGTCTTGAGTCTGGCCTCTTTGTGGATCCTCCGCGAAAAAAGGGAGAATTTCAGCAAGATCGTGCTCAAGCTGCTCTTTTTATCTTTGGCGACGGAGGCGCTGGCGGGCCTGGTTTTCCTTGGCAAACACGGTTTTTATGATATTTCCGGCCACCTTTTAAGGATCATCTCCGTCTTTTTCGCTTATCTCGGGATAGCCGAAATCGCCTTGATGAAACCTTACAGCCTCTTATTCAAGAACATGCTGGACAAAGAGAACGCCTTGCGCGATAGCGAAGAGAGGTATCGCTCCCTGATCGAGTTTTTTCCCGAAGGCATCTATGTCCATGACGACGGGATCTGCCTATATACGAATCAGGCCGGTCTACAAATCCTCGGCCTGGACGATAAGGAAGATCTCTTGGGGAAATCGCTCTATAGATTCATCCAGTCTGATTACGATGAGTTTTATCGATCCAGGACGGAAATGATCAAGGATGGCCTGGGCCAGACAGCTTTGGGAGAATTCAAGATGGTGCGGATGGACGGCAAAGTCATCGACGTCGGTGAAAAGGGGATCCTTGTCAATTATCAGGGCAAGAGATGCGTCCTTTCCGTGATGAGAGAGATCACCGACAGGAAAAAGGCCGAAGAAGAGAAAGAGAAGCTCTGGTCGATCGTCAAGGAAGACCAGCGGCGTAAGGAAGAATTGGCGAGGATCTATAAGCAAGAGAAGGATATCTTGCAAGTCATTATGGAAAATACCGAGACCCATCTCGCCTTTCTGGATCCTGATTTCAAATTTATAAAATTGAACTATAAATACGCGCGTCTGGCCGGCTATTCTCCCGGAGAGCTGATAGGCAAGAATTACTTCGATATTTTTCCCGACGAACAGGACAAGGATCTGTTCGAAAACGTGCGGGACAAGGGGGAGTCTCTAAGGATCAGAGAGAAGCCTTTCCTTCTCGGGAGGGACGCCGGCCGCCCGACTTATTGGGATTTCACCCTGGCTCCCGTCAAAGACAATGACCGGATAAAAGGCATCGTCATCTCTCTGGTGAATGTCACGCAACACAAGAAGTTGGAGGAGAAGAACAGGTATCAGATCAATGTCCTCAAGAGCATCGATGATGCTATTTATTCGGTCGATCTCGATTTTAACGTGAAGACCTGGAACAGAGGGGCGGAAAAGCTTTACGGCTGGAGGGCCGGGGAGATCATAAACAAGCCCCTGTTCGATTTTGTCCGGGCGGAATATCCGCTCATCTCCAAGGAGAAGATGCTCGAGGACTTGTTCTCTGCCGGCCGTTGGCGGGGAGATCTGGTCCATCATAATAAGTTCGGCAAAGCTATGCGCATCCTTTCGGTCTGTTCGCTCCTCCTCGATAAGCGGGGCGAGCCGGCCGGAATCATCAGCATCAATCATGATGTCACGGATAAGAGGCTCGACCAGGAGAAGCGGGAGAGGAAGAAGGCTGAAGTTGAAGCCCTTTTGTCCAGCATCGGCGACGGGATCGTGGCCGTCGATGACGCCAATAGGATCCTTTTCGCCAACAAGGCCTTTGAAAAGTTCGCCCTTCTCCCCATAAAAGATTCCATCGGCAGGCACCTGAGCGAATTTTCCCGGCTCCAGGACGAAAGAGGGGAGATGATCTCCTTTGAAGAGAATCCCATCTCCCTGGCCCTTTCTTCGGGAAAGAAAGTGAGCGTCTCTTCCTTCTTCCCCGGACATTACTGCCCGAGGAAGAACAAGGCCAGGATCCCGGTAGCGATCACGGCCGCTCCGATAATCCTCGACGGCAAGACCATCGGCGCCGTGGCCGTCTATCGGGACATCAGCAAGGAAAAAGAGACAGATAAGGCCAAGACGGAGTTCATCTCTATGGCTTCTCATGAGTTGAGGACCCCTCTGGCCAGCATCAGTCTGGCCGGAGAATTGCTTCTGAGAGGGATCGGCGGCGATGTCGACGAGAAAC
>JAKAJF010000068.1 GCA_021813875.1 bacterium
GGGAACGGAGGACGAGGTAGAAGGTTAGGGGCAGGACCAAGAGAAGGTAGGAAGCGAGAAAATTGGGCTGGCCCAAGGTAGAGTTGGCCCTCAACAATAGGCCGTCAGCCACCCCCTGCCACTTCAAAAAATCTAATCCGAAAACCTGAACAAGGCCGTAGAGCGAAGCTAAAAAAGCACTCAAGCTCGCCGCTCCAAAAAATCTCTTCAAATTGTTCCTATGGACGAAGTTCAGGACCAAAAAGCCGAAGATAAAAAGATGGAGATAAGTAAAAAGGCCGAAGCCACGCCAATAAGAACCCCAGAAACTCACGGCCGGATGGGCGGACAGGAGCGTGGCCAGAGCTTGAGAGGCCAGGATCAAAAAGACGGAGAGATAAAAAAAAGCATTCTTCAAAAATTCCAGCCGCCCGACGAGGATGGCGCGGACAAGATAAAGAAAGGTGGCCAGCTCGACCAGGCTCCGGAAGAGGACGATCTTATCAATCTCGAAACTCAAGTAAGTCAGGACATTGAAGTAGAGGGGCACCAAAAAGACGATGCCGACCAATAGGATTTCGATGGTTTTATCTAAAAGAATTATGATTTTTTCACTTTTTGCCATAGCTCCATTATAACCTATTTTCCAAGAAAAAAATAATCCCGAAGACTCGGGATTATTTTTTTCCATTCTAAATCCTTAATAGGATCCTCTTAAGGAAATGATTATGGATTAGCCAAACCGGCGGGAGTGGCGGTATGACCGCCGGAGATAAGACCTCCGGAAGCTCCCTCCAAAGTATAGGTCAGATGATAGCTGCTGGGACTGTCTAAAGTATAAGTATAGGTAGCGCCATTCGGAGCCGGATTGGTCGGCACAACGGCCATATAGACGACCGAACCGGCGGTAGCGGCACCAGTGATGCTGCTTCCGGAGGTGACGGCGGTCGGATAGCCGTTATGATCGTTATAATAAAGCTCCAAAGCGGTCTGGATCTGTTTGATATCCGAAACGCGTTTGGCGTCCCTGGATTTCTGCCTGGCGTTATTCAAAGAAATGACGGCCAAGGTCGACAAAAGACCGATGATAGCGATGACGACCAGCAACTCGATCAAAGTAAAACCTTTTTGTTTGTTCATGAGTTCACCTCCCTTCTTTTATTGCAAATATATTTGCTATTTATCCACATTATACCAAAAAAACACCGGAAAGACTATATTTTGTCCAGGCTTACCAGCCTCGAGTCACCTGATCGACGCCGGGCGTGGTCTCCAATTGGTAGACCAGGGCGTATTGGGTGCCGTCGGCATTACTGACATAACGGTAAAGGAAGGCGGAACTCACGGCCGCGCTATTGGTCGGATTCTTAGGATCCTTGGGCATGGTGGCCAAGTAGGGTCTCGCTCCGGAAGACATGGCCGTGGTCAGCTCGTTATTATAGCAGCCGGCGCCGGTGGCATCCGGAGTGGCTCCGAAATCTGGGCGGGTGTCATTCCAATGGCTGCAGATCGGGTAGGCCTGGTTATTGTCATAATAAAGATTGATGGCCGTCCGGATCTGGGACATGTCCCCTTTCCTCAAGGCGTCCCTGGCCTTGGCCCTAGCGTCGTTCAAAGAGACCACGGCGAAAGAAGACAAGATGCCGATGATGCTGATAACCACCAGCAGCTCGATCAAAGTGAAACCTTTTGAAGCTTTGATTTGTTCCATATTTTTTTATTTTTTAGTCTTATTATATATTATACATTATTTGCCATATTATACATAGGCAGGATGATGGCGGCCACCATCAGGCCCACGGCCAGACCCATGACCACCATGATGGCCGGTTCCATCAAGGTCATCAGATTGGCCACGATATTGCTAATTTCCCGGCCGTAAAAATCGGTGATGCGGGCCAAGATGATATCCAGTTTACCGGTCTTTTCGCCGATGCTCATCATCTGCGAGACCATCTTCGGCACCTCCTTGCTCTCGATAAAGACGCTTGAGATGGAATTGCCGTCTTCGACCTCTTTGACCGTCTCTTCGATCAGGTTCTTATAGATCTGGTTGTCGACCACCTGGGCGACCACTTTCAAGCTTTCCGTGATGGCGACTCCACCCATGATCAAAGTGCTCATGGAACGGGCGAAACGCACCAGATAGATCCTCTGGAAGAGTTTGCCGAAGATCGGCACTCGCAACTTCAATTTGTCGAAGATCAATCTGCCCTCCGGGCGGCTCACGAAAAATTTGAAGCCGACGATCAGGCCGGCGAGCAGCAAGAGCAAGATATACCAATAATTGGTCAT
The DNA here is from genome assembly GCA_021813875.1 of bacterium. Lineage (GTDB taxonomy): Bacteria > Patescibacteriota > Patescibacteriia > Patescibacteriales > JAKAJF01 > JAKAJF01. The sequence goes on from JAKAJF010000068.1 coordinate 2,275, forward strand.
GAATTTGGAGGTGGCGATCAGGACCCGGGTGGCGAAGGGCAGCTGGCCTCCGGATTCGGCCAGAATATCAGTCAGTTTCGGGACTACGAAGACCATCATCACGATACCGACCGTCCCCAAGCCGAAAAACACGAAGGCCGGATAGATCATGGCGCCGCGGATCTTGCTCATCATGTCATAATCCTTCTCCATCTCATCAGCCAAATAATTGAGCACCTCGTCCAAGCGGCCCGAGGTTTCTCCGGATTTGATGACATTGACGTAAAAGTTAGAAAAGATATTGGACCGCTTCTTCAGAGAATCGGAGAGTTTCAAACCGCTATCGACCTCGTCGGCGATGTCGGAAATCACCATCTTGAACCTGACGTTGGCGGTCTGGTCGACCAGGATCCTCAAGGCCTGGACCATGGTCACGTTGGCGGAGATCATGACCGAGAACTGGCGGGAAAAAATGACGACGTCCTTGACCTTGATCCGGTTCAAAATATTGAAACGCTGAAGATCCTTACCCTCGGATTCCTCCTCGATAGAAATGATGGTCAGGCCTTTCTCCCTCAAAAGGTCGGCAGCCGCGTTCTCGCTCACCGCCTCGATCAGGCCGTTGGCCGACTCTTGGTTCCTGTTTAAAGCTTTATATTTGAAAAACATATCAGTTCAAATTTTCTTCGAGCTTGATCTCGCCCGTCTTTACCAGCTCCTCAAGAGCCTTGGCCATATTGATCATCCCTTCCCTCCTCGAAGTCTGCATGATGCTCTCGAGCTGATAGATCCGACCCTCTCTGATGAGCGATTTGGCGGCCGGATTGGCCAAGAGGACTTCGGCGGCCAGGACCATTCCTCCGCCGACGCGAGGGACTAATTTTTGGGCGATGATGCCGTAAAGGATGTCGCTCAGATTATAGCGGTAAACCTCCGGGGAAATCTTGTCCTTAAGATAAGTAAAAATTTTCTCGATGACGCGGACGACGCTATCAGCGTTGATCTCTAATAAGACCAGGCTGTTCCCGGAAGCCAGTTCCATGATCAGAGGCATGGCTTCCTTGAGTTCCCGCTCGATCTCTCCGACGTAGATGACGTTGGCGTCCTCCTCGATCGAATACTGCAGACCGTCCACGGCCGAGGTCAGGTCGCGGCCGACTTCCCGCTGCTCGATCAGGCTTCTCTTGCTGATGAACAGGTTTTCGATCGGATCTTCGATGGTAATGATCCTCTTTTTGAAATTATTATTGATCTCCTCGATGATGGCCGCCGAAGTCGCGGTCTTGCCAGAGCCGTGCGATCCGGCGATCACGAACAGTCCCGACTTCACCTTGGGCACATTATTGACGGCCGGGGGCAGTCTCAATTCCTTGAGGCTCTTGATCGCTTCCGGTATATAGCGGAAGGTCAGGGAAGGCAGGTCTTTCTGATAGAAGATATTGATGCGGAAGCGGAAGCTGCCCGCGAAGGTCTTGACCAGGATGATCTCCCTGTTCTTCTTCAGCCGCTCCTGCTCCTCGGCGCTCGCGAATGAGGAGATGACTTTCTCGATGATTTCCAGGGTCAACAGATCCTCCGCCTCCATGGCCACCAGCTCTCCGTTGATCCTCAAGACCGGCTGGCTGCCGACCGTCAGATGGAGCGAATAAGCGTTCCTTTTGGCGGCTTCCAATAAAATTTTGTTGAGGAAAATCGAGGGAACTTCCATATTATTTTTATTTTTTTAAGACTTCTTTGATCTTGTCAACGACCTCTGAAGGCATGAAATGAGCCTTGATCAGATAATCGTTGGCGCCCATGGAAAGACCGCGCTCCACCTCCTCCTTCTGGCTCAAATTGGTCAATAAGATGACGGGTATCGCCTGAGTGGACTTTTCTTCTTTCAGGCCCTTCAAGACTTCGAAGCCGTCCATCTGGGGGAGCATGATGTCCAAGAGGATGATATCGGGAATCTCCTTGATAGCCGTCTTCAGGCCCTTCTCCCCGTCCTCAGCCATGACCACTTTGAAATTTTCCAATTCAAACTTGGTCGCGTACATATTGAGCAAGAACGGATCGTCTTCGATCAATAAGATTTTTATTTTTTCTTTTGGCATATATCTTAAATTAATAAATTAATCATACAGGACTCTCAAGACTTCTTCCATAGTGGTCAACCCCTGCAGGACCTTGATGATGCCATCCTGCCTCATGCTGATGAATTTCTGCTCCTTCAAGGCCTCTTCGAGACGGATGGCCTTGCCCTTGCCGCTCTCGATGATCGATTCCTTGATCCGACTATCCACATCGATCACTTCCGCCAAAGCGACGCGGCCGCTATAGCCGGTGTTGCCGCAGCGGGGGCAGCCCACGCTCTTGAGGAAATTGACCTTCTCCAGCTTAAAGCCGGGCAGGAGGCCTTCCAGGGTGCCGGCCGGCAGGGCCTCGACCTCCTTCTGGATGTCTGCCAT
>JAKAJF010000069.1 GCA_021813875.1 bacterium
CATGGTTGTCGTCAGCTCGTGTCGTGAGATGTACCGTTAAGTCGGAAAACGAGCGCAACCCTTATCTTATGTTTTATATGTCATAAGAAACTGCCCGTTTTAAATGGGAGGAAGGTGGGGATGACGTCAAATCAGCATGGTTCTTACACCTTGGGCGACACACGTGCTACAATGGGAAGTACAAAGGGACGCCAAACCGTAAGGTGGAGCAAATCCCCCAAAACTTCTCCAAGTTCGGATTGAGGTCTGCAACTCGACCTCATGAAGCTGGAATCGCTAGTAAACGCGCATCAGCCACGGCGCGTTGAATACGTTCTCGGGTCTTGTACTCACCGCCCGTCACACCAAGAGAGTCGGGGGCACCCGAACTTCGCATTCGCGGAGGAAGGTGAATCCGATGATAAGGGTGAAGTCGTAACAAGGCATCCGTAGCGGAAGCTGTGGATGGATCACCTCCTTTCTAGGAGATATTGATCAATCTTCACGAAGATTTGATCTAAGTCGACGTCTTTCTTAAGCCGCAAGGGACTGGGAAAGATGAAGAATTGGTGCCTGTTAGCACTGAAATATTGTCATTGCGAGTCCCGAGACATCGGGGCGAAGCAATCTATGATATAATGTATTAAAGATTACTTCGTCGTTGCCGCTCCTTGCAATGACTAAAAACAAATAGTTTATGGGCCTATTTGTGCCAGACAAAAGAGGATTGGTCCAAAAAATTTTTAGGAACAGTCCTCTTTTGTTAAATATGGCAAAAAATATTTATCGCAAGTTCGACTATTTGGGAGTTCTGGCCTTCGCCTGGTTCCTGGGAGTTTCGGTCTTGAATATCATCAAAGACGGGTTCGACTGGATCGGAGTCGTCAGTCTATCGGCCGCAACGGCAGGATTTTTGATCGATGGATATTTTGTCTTCTTTTGCAAAGATTAAAGGGGGCGCATAGCTCAGTTGGCTAGAGCGCAGCTCTGATAAAGCTGAGGTCTGAAGTTCGACTCTTCATGCGCCCACAGAAAAATTAGGATTTTGATCAAAATCGAAATCCTGTATCGCGGGGTAGAGCAGTGGCAGCTCGCCAGGCCCATAACCTGGAGGTCGCCGGTTCAAATCCGGCCCCCGCAACAATCCTACGCTAAAGCTTCGGATTGCAAGCATTGCAACCGAAGCTAAAGTAAAATATGTATTTTGTCTACATTTTATTATGCTCAGATTCTAGTTATTATATAGGATTAACCGAAAATATCAAAAGAAGAATCTTAGAACATATTAGGGGAGAAGTACATTATACTAAATCAAAACTGCCGGTTAAACTTATTTGGTTTGGAGCTTTTAAGAATGTGCATTTGGCAGCAGAGTTTGAACAATATTTAAAGAGTGGATCTGGCAATGCATTTTTTAAAAAAAGACTTGTTTAAATTTCGTCAGATTTGGAGAGGCTTGCTCTCCGAAGCCTTGGCGAAGGAGAGCCTCGGTAGCTCAGTGGTAGAGCAAAGGACTGAAAATCCTTGTGTCGTCAGTTCAATTCTGACCCGGGGCACACCTAAAAATTCTCACTTTGACTTGCATCTTTCATTGGATCAACCGCAATGATGCAAAAAGTTCAAAATAAAAAAGGCTTCACTTTGATCGAACTGTTAGTTGTCATTTCAATCATAGGATTTTTAGTCTCGGTTGCTTTTTATAATTTCAACTTGATCCGATCCAAAGGGAGGGACGCGAGGAGGATGTCCGACTTGAGGCAGATTTCCAAGGCGATCGAACTTTATTATGACGATAATAAGGCCTACCCCACCGGTCCGGTCCCGGGTTGCGCCACTTCAGATTGGAGCTCTTGGGGAACTTGCTGGACGGATTTGTTGCCGAAGACTTATCTGGCGAACGGAGTGCCGGCGGATCCTCTGAATATCGATCTGATGAATTGCGGCTCGACTCCCAATTGCTACCTTTATGAATATTGCAATCTGGGAGACCATTATGTCCTGGTCGCCAATTTAGAGAACAAGCCGGATCATGCTTATGCCAACAGGGCTGATTGCCCGAACGGCGGCCCGAACAGATTTTGGATCTCAAATCAATAAACGGGGTGTGGCCTAGCGGCTTAGGGCGTCTGCTTTGGGAGCAGAAGATCCTGGGTTCAAATCCCAGCACCCCGACCATATTTTAAAGGAGCCGCGGAGGCTCCTTTAAAGTTAATAGGTTTTTTATAAATTTCCAGTAAAATAGAATAAACGCTCATTCAAAAGGGGGTTCGTATGCGAAGCAAAGGAGAAGCAAGGGATGATCTTCGGGAAAGGTTCGGGATGGCCAAGACCGCCGACTTCCAGGCTGCCCTGATAGACGGTCGGATCGCCGAAGCCGAGGAATGGCTCGATTACATCGTCAAGCACAAGAAAGACTTCCCTCAGTACCGGCAAACATGGGAAAGTTGGCTCGTGGATAGAAAAAGAGAAATCGAGGTGGCCAAGAGCGGCCGTGTCTTCGAGAAGCCCACCAGGACCAAGGAGAAAGCGAAGCGAGAGCTTCTCAAGCGCTTCGGCTTCGATGACACCGCCGGTTTCCGAGCGTGCCTTGCGAGGGGCGACCTCGAGCTTGCGACCAGGTGGCTTGAATTTATCGAAGCCGATCCGGGCGGCTTCCCCCAATATCTCCTGACCAGGGATTTTTGGCTGGCTGACCGGAAATCCGAGCTTGAAAAGGCCAGAACCGAGTAAATTCACAGAGAGTTAAAAACTCTCTTTTTTATTCCGCTTTGATTTACAAAGGATTTTAAATATGGGATAATGGAGCTTATTGGAAATATTTTATGCATCCGTTACACCATATCCACCCTGTCATCACCCACGTTTCGACCTTTATGGAGCACTACAGATTGCTCGGTTATTGGGCGGTCTTTTTTGTTTCTTTCCTGGAATCGTTCGCGTTCGTCGGCGCCTTCATTCCCGGCGCCTTATTCGTGGTCTTGATGGGCGCCTTGGCGGCCAAGGGTTTCTATCTGCCTGTAATTTTGATCGGCTTCGCGGCTCCGGGGGCGATCTTGGGAGACATCTTGAGCTATTATCTGGGAAGAAGAGGTACCAAGCTTTTTGGGGAAGAGAACAAAATCTTGAAATTGAGCCATCTGGAGCAGGGTGAGAATTTTTTCAAGAAGCATGGCAATAAGAGTGTCTTCTTGGGCAGGTTCATCGGGCTCGTCCGGGCCATCATTCCTTTCGTAGCCGGCCTCTTCAAGATGGAAAAGAAGAAGTTTTTCTTTTGGGATATCTTGAGCGGTCTCGCTTGGGCGATCGTCTATATCTATTTAGGATTTTTCTTCGGTCAAGCTTGGAAGATCATTGAAATTTGGACCAACAGGATAGGTTATTTCTTGGTAATCTTATCTCTGTTCTTTTTTCTCTTCTGGCTCTTGAAGAGATTTATCCTGCGCCAAGGCCGCCAGATCGCCGCCATTTCGAAATCATTGTGGTCATCGATCAAGCAAGGAGTGGCCAGTAACCAGGACATGGAAAAATTCGTCTCAAAGCATCCGAAGGTTTTCGGATTCTTGAAGAGACGGTTCCAACGGCAGGAGTTTTCCGGACTGACTTTGACCTTCTTAAGTCTGGCCTTCGTCTATTTGTTCTTCCTGTTTTCCGGAGTGATCATCGATATCTTGTCTTCAGATTTTGTCTTGTCGATAGATCAGAATATCGTTCATCTTTTTATCGCTTTCCGTCATCCTTGGGCCGTCCGGTTCTTCTTATGGGTCACGGTCTTGGGCCGTTGGGAGACGACCATCCTTTTTACCGCCATCTTTTCTTTATTGCTCCTGCTTTGGCGCAAGAGAGAATACCTGATACCTTTCTGGATCTCCATCTCCGGCAGCGCCGCTTCCGGCTTCCTGGCTAAATTGATTTTCCATCGGCCCCGTCCGGAGGATCCGGTCTATATAGAGCCTTCTTATTCGTTTCCGAGCGGGCACTCGATCGTCGCCGTCGCCCTTTATGGCTATATGATTTATTTCTTCTGGCGGAACGTGAATACTTGGAAGAATAAGATCAATGTCCTGTTTGGGGGATTGTTGGTCATCCTGGCCATCGGCTTCAGCCGGCTTTACCTGGGGGTGCATTTTTTGAGCGACGTCTGGGGGGGGTATCTTTTGGGAGGGCTTTGGCTCGTGGCCAGTATCGGCCTTAGCGAGAAGCTGCTCTTTAGGAAGAAGGAGCGGATCTATACCTGGCTGAGCCCCCTATGGCTAAGGACGGGAACAGCCGTACTCGTCCTCACCGGAGCGGTTTCCTACGTCGTTTTCGCCCGCGCCTATAAGCCGCCATTCAATATCAGCATGGAAGAACCGGTCCAGATCGTCGCCCAAGGTCCGATAGAGGTTTTTTCGGCCAACGGCCTGCCCCGAAATACGGAAACTTTGACCGGCAACGTCCAGGAACCCTTGAATTTTCTGATCGTGGCCAGGGACGACGATGAGCTCCTGGAAACCTTCAAAAAGGCCGGTTGGTATTCGGCCGACCCGATCAATTTTACTTCCATGAATAAGATAATAAGGGCGGTGATCTTCAATCAAAGCTACGTAAGCGGCCCCATCTCACCTTATTTCTGGAACACGGAGGTCAATGATTTCGGCTTTGAGAAGCCGACCGAGACCAACTCCGCCCGCCAGAGGCATCACGCCAGGTTC
>JAKAJF010000070.1 GCA_021813875.1 bacterium
ACAAAGCGGAAACGATCCTCCAAAACGCCATCATCGGCATCGTCATCGTCGTCGGCGCCTACGCCATCACCTATTTCGTCCTTTACGCCCTGCGGGCCTATACCAAGAATTCCGGTTTTTAAAAATATCACCCCTTGGAAGCCGCGCCGCTTCGAGGGATGATAAAAATATACGAATTAAATTGTAGATCAAAAATCAACCATTGATTGCGATTTGCTCCTAACGGGATGAAAGAAAAATTAAAACAAATCTTGATCTTGGCCGGCCTAATCGCCGTCCTTATCTTCCCTTATTTCGTCTTTGCCGCGGGCGACCCGCCGACGGCGCCGACCATGAAGGATGTTTTGGGGTCGATCGGCGACGCCGCCGGTTACGACAAAGCCACCGACCAGACCACTTTCCTCGCCCTCTTGGGCACCTTGATCAATGTCTTCCTGAGCCTCCTGGGGATCATCTTCATCATTTTAATCGTCTACGCCGGCTATAATTGGATGACCGCCAGAGGCGAAGAAGCCAAACTGGAGAAAGCCAAAGACACCATCTGGCGCGCCGTCATCGGCCTCGTCATCACCGTCGGCTCGTACGCCATCTGGAATTTCGTCTTTACGAGGTTCATAAGCCAATAATATGAAAATAAAAAAATATTTATTGATCCCTGCCCTGTTCGGCCTCATGCTTTTGGGCCATTTCTCCCAAGCTTCCTTTTTAAATTCGAACACCTTGAAGCAGATCGGCGACAATTCCAAATTGGGGGATAAATCCGGACTCGACACCAACGCCTCGGTCGGCGGCACGGTCGAAATCGTCATCGAAGCCTTCTTGAGCCTTTTGGGCATCATCTTCGTCATCCTGATCGTCTATGCCGGTTTCAGCTGGATGACCGCCAATGGGGACGAGGCCAAGGTCACCAAGGCTAAAGACACCATCCAGCGCGCCGTCATCGGCCTCGTCATTATCGTCTCGGCCTACGCCATCACCTATTTCGTCTTCAACAATCTTCTGACCAGCCCAAACAATACCGATCTCCAGGCCGGCCCCATCCAATAATTTAAAAAATAAAGGCGTATCCTTGCGATACGCCTTTTTTGTTTTTAAAAGACACGGATCCCCCAGTCATAAGGAATCCCGTCGTAAACCCCCTCCTTCTTGTAAGTCCGGAACACCTTATATCCGGAGCCGGCGCGGATGGTAATCTCGTCCGGCAAACCCTTGGTCAGGATGATGGCGGACTGGCCGGGCGGCACAGTCACTCGGAAGTCCATATCCGGATAGTCGACCACCATCGTCTTCGAGAGGTTGCTATTGACCACGCAGCCGACATATTCGGTCTTCTTCAGGCCGCTGTGGAGATCGGTCCGCTTGCGGAGTAGCTCGACCTGGGCCTTATAAAGCTCGATCTGAGCCCGGGTTAGCGCGGCCCGGCTGTCCGCGTCCGACTTGATGGCGTAAGCAGTCGTCACCTCTGTCGGACTCAGGGACGGCTCTAATACACTCAAGTTCGTATCGTGATAGCTGATCGAACCGTCCTTATCGGGAGTGAAACGGGCCGTCCGCACTCCAGCACATCCAGAAAAAACCATTACCACCACCGCCATAACCAGAACCATAGCTATCCTTTTCATTTTTCACCTCTTTTAAGGGTTTTTAGCAAATTTAGACAAAGATCGATCGTAATTTATTAAATTACCATATTTTAAGAAGAATGTCAATACTACTGGACTAAGAATAAAAAATATAGTAAAATAAAGTAAATCTTGTTAATACTTACTTTATTATGCGAAAAATTTGGAGAAAAGCCAAACCAAAAGAAGAAGTCAAAAAATTCTGGGTCAATCAGCAGATTCGCGCCACAGATGTTTTTCTAATTGACGAAACCGGGGAAAGGATCGGTCCGACCCCGACCGAAGAAGCTCTGCGCATGGCCAAGGAAGCCGAATTGGACCTGGTCCAGGTCGATCCTAAGGGCAACCCCCCGGTTGCCAAGATCATGGATTACGGCCAATTCAAATATAAGCAGGAAAAACAGGTCCACAAGCAGAAAGTCCAGCAGAAAAAGGTGGAAACCAAGGGTATCAGGCTGTCGGTGCGCATCAGCCAGCACGATTTCGATTTCAGGTTGGAGCAAGCCAAAAAATTCTTGGAAAAAGGCAATAAACTGAAGATTGAGCTCGGGCTCAAGGGCCGTGAGAGGCAACATCCGGAAAAGGCGGTGGAAACCATCAACAATTTCGTGGCTGAACTGGAAAAGGTCGAGGGTTTCAATATCGTCAGGGAGCAAGACTTGACAAAACAGAACGGAAGATTTAATATAATAGTGGCAAATAAAAGTTAGAAGCTTTTAAAATCAGGTATAAGCCTGTTTTTATTTTTTAAGTAATTTTCATTATTTGGACTAACCGCCGCATTAAGCATATGCCAAAAATAAAGACCCACAAAGCGACCGCCAAGCGCATCGTAATAACTAAGACTAAAAAAATAAGAAAGAGAAAGGCTGGCCAAGATCATTTCAATTCCCGCGAGACCGGCAACACCACCCGCCAGAAGCGAAAAGACATGACTATCGCCAAGAGCGAAGCCAGGACCATCAAGGCTCTTTTGCCGTATAAATAATCCATATGCCTAGAGTAAAAAGGGGCGTCATCCACGCAAAAAAGAAAAGAAAATTAATTTCCAAAGTCAAAGGCTATAAATGGGGCAGAAAGAATCTCCTGAAAGCCGCCAAAGTCGCGGCTGTCAAAGCCGGAGTCCACGCCTATGCTGACCGCCGCAAGAAGAAACGAACCATGCGCGGCCTTTGGCAGATCAGGATCAGCGCCTTTGCCAAGGAGCAGGGCTTGAGCTATTCCCGCCTGATGGACGCCTTGAAGAAGGCCCAGGTGGAGATCGATCGCAAGGTTCTGGCCGATCTGGCCGCCAACAACAAGGAAATTCTGGTCCGGCTCCTGGAAGAAGTTAAGAAATAATTATGAAGTGGCTTCAAATAGTCCAAATCATCATCGCCATCTTGCTGATGGTTTCCATCCTTCTGCAGAACCGCGAATCCGGACTGTCCGGCGTCTTTGGCGGCGGCGGCAGTGTCTACAGGACCAAAAGGGGGGCGGAAAAATTCTTATTCACGGCCACTATCGTCTTAGCCATTATCTTTGTCCTCATACCTTTCAGCGAACTCTTTCTAAATAAATAAATCTTTATTTATTTGTGGACTCTTCAAAATTTAAAATTTTCCCTTCCTTCGATAAAATAAGCGCGTATTTTAAGAAAGGTCTGTTTTTTTTGCGGCCCCGCCTTTCGTCCGGAAAGAATAAGGTGACCCAGCAGCTGGACCTGGACAAGAAGCTGGTCTATTCCCTCTCCAAGTCCAAGATTCCCAACCTGAAACAATTGAAATACGCCAAGAAATTCCTGAGCCCGCGCGAATTATTGATCATGCGCGCCAGCTCTTTCGTGCTTTTGGCAAGTTTGGCTTTCCTGGGAGTCAGGTTCTATATGACCCATGTGGAAACCGTGCCCGCCAAGGGCGGCGAATACATAGAAGGACTGGTCGGCTATCCGAAATACATCAATCCCCTCTATTCGACCTATAGCGACGTCGACAATGACCTGAGCGGATTGATCTACTCCTCGCTCTTGAAAAGGGACGCGGACGGACAGCTGAAGGATGATCTTGCCGAAAGCTATACTTTGAGTCCGGACGGCAAGACTTATACCTTCAAGATCAGGAAGGATGCCAGATGGACCAGCGGTTCTCCGGTGACTGTCGACGACATCATCTTCACTTTCAACACCATCAAAGATGGCCGTTATAAATCGCCTCTGAAGGATGATTTTAAGACGACGGGCATCCGGAAGCTGGGCGATGATGAGTTGGCGTTCGTCCTGAGCGCGCCTTACGCGCCTTTTCCGAGCCTGCTGACCTTCGGGGTCATGCCCCAGGAATTATGGTATCAGATTCAACCTTCGTCCATAGGCTTGGCCGAATTGAACCTGAAACCGGTCGGCAGCGGCCCTTATAAATTCAAGTCCTTGCTGAAGGATTCTTCCGGACAGATCAGAGCTTACACCTTGGTGGCCAACGATGCTTATTACGGAAAAAAGCCTTACATAACTACTTTGACCTTTGATTTCTTCTCCAATTTTGAGGAAGCCGTCAATGCCTTGAATGAAAATACTGTCGATGGCATCAGTTACCTGCCGAGAAACTTGGAAGGCGATCTGATTTCGAAAGGCTCACTCCGCATCTACCGCTTGAATCTTTCCGCCATCGAAGCCGTCTTTTTCAATCAGAAAACGGATGACGCCTTGAAAGATAAAGCGGTCAGGCAGGCCCTTTCTCTGGCTATCGATAAAGGCGGCCTGGTCAGGGACGTCTTTAAAGAAAACGCCCGAACGATCGACGGCCCGATCCTGCCGGACAGTTTCGCGTTCGCGCCGTCCGGCCAGACCGATTTCGACGCCGACAAAGCGTCCCAGCTTTTGGCCGATGACGGCTGGCAAGCGGCCCCCATCACTGCTGACGACCTCAAGTCTGCCCAAGCGACTGTCGCCGCTCCGGCAATAAGATTC
>JAKAJF010000071.1 GCA_021813875.1 bacterium
TGGTCATCCTTTCTTACTTCATCCAGATCCCGACCTCTTTCCTGGTCGCCCGTCACTTGAGCGACTAAATAATTCTAAAAAAGAAAGAAGGAAGGTCTTAATGACCTTCCTTTTATTTTAAGGCGTTAATCCGCCTCCTGCATGCGCCTCCAGGCGCGGGCCGACTCCCGGAGAAGGGCGAACATCTCCTTCTTCGTCCTGCGGCGATGCTTGCGCAGCCGTGGCTTCCTGGCCGGATGATGACCTTGCGCCATGTCTCGCTCGTCCTTTCTCCGGCCCTTGTCGTCGAGCCGCATCTTCTCCTTCGTGGCGGCCTCGTCGTCGAATTCGAGAAATTCGTCCTCAATTTCGAACTGTCCTTCAGCACGCTTGAAGAAGAGGTCTTCCGCCGCCTTGTTCTTCGAAGCCTTGGAGGCCAGGAAGTAGATGATCTGGTACTGGCGCTTCAATTCCAGAGACATTCCGCCGAAGACCGCTTCGGGCTCCTGGCCGATGGCGAAGAGCACCCCGCCTTTTTCGTAGCATCCCGGCATGTATTTGTGGACGCCTCCGAAGTGGAAACGCTCGCCGCCGATCACATAGATCGGTTCCCGGTTCATGCCTCTTTTGCCGATACCCTGCTTCTTAGCGTACTTGCTTGCCGGGGGACAGATGTTTGGTGCCATACGACCTTTCTCCTTTCTGATCTTCCTGCTCGTTGATATTGTCCCTTCCCTCACGATTTTAAAGAGCCTGGCTATAGATCGCCAGATTTCCTTTTATTATAGCATCCTTATAGCCCTCTTCGGAATCATAATCTCCGAACTGGCGATAAAAAGACCCTACCAGGTCGAACTCCTCTTCTTCAAACTTCGTTTCGCTAAGCTCTTGAGGCATTTTTCTCCTTTCCTTGTTTTAAAATGCTATAAAAAGTTAATTTTATATTATATCATATTTATATTTTCTTGTCAAGATATTACCCTGCCTGACTTGGTTAATCTTTTCTTAATATTCCGCCTCTATACTGACCCTAAGTCATTTGACCTAAGGAAAAGTATGAGGAAAAAAGTTATCAAAGTAGCGCTTCTGGTGTCGGGCCTGATGGCTTATTTATTTTCTGCGCGGGCAGTCCTGGCTGACCCTTTCACGGACCTGCTCCTCTGGGGAGGGAGACAGACGGAAGTCCAAGCCTTGACCGGCCTGAGCGGCAAGGATCCGATCCTGATCGTGGCTAATCTCATCAGAGTCCTGCTCGGCTTCATCGGCCTGATCGCCCTGGTCATCATCATCCTCGGCGGCCTGCGCTGGATGACTGCCGGCGGAGACGAGGATAAGGTGACGGCCGCCAAAAAGATGATCGGGCGGGCCATCGTCGGCATCATCATCATCCTGGCTTCGCTGGCCATCGCCCAATACGTCCTTAATACTTTGGTCACTATAACTTATTAAAATTCAAGGTGCTTTATAAAGGGGGATTTTTTGTTTTTAAAAATATGGATAATCCAACCAAGCAAGAATTAAGAATCATGAAGGAATTCGCGGACACCCGCCTGCTCTATGAAAACTTCGCCTTTAACATCAGGGAGCTTCTGATCTCCCTGCTCGAGGACGAAGGCATAAGATTCCAAGAGATTTCCCATCAGGTCAAAGACCTGGACAAGCTCAATGAGAAGTTGGAGAGGAAGCGGACGGCCGGCAAATCTTATAAGCACATCCGCGATATTCCCGACCTGGCCCGGGTGAGGATCATCCTCTATTTCAAGGACGACATCGACAAGGTTATCGGCCTGGTCGAGAAGGAATTCAGATTCTTCCATCAGGAAAGCCTGGACAAGGAGAAGTTCTTCCTCGATCAGCCAGATAAGTTCGGCTACCTTTCCAAGCACCGGGTGGTCTGCCTGAATGAGAAACGGAACTGCCTCAAAGAGTATAAACGGTTCAAGAACCTGCGTTGCGAAATCCAAATCCGCACCGTCCTGCAGCATGCCTGGGCCGAGATCGAACATGACATCATCTACAAATCAGAGACGAGCAGCGACCCGATCAAGAAGGCCGAGACGAAACGGATTCTTTCCCAGAATGCCGCCATCCTGGAAGTGGCCGATGATAACTTCGTCGAAATAAGGAAAAGATATGAGAATTATCTAAAAAGATGAATTTAACTAAAAATTAATCTGCATTAACTAAAATTCCTTTTAATAAATTAAAGCAAAATCTATGGACACAACAATTTATTTTAGGAATTGGGGAGATGCGTTCTTAGCCTCTATGCAAAATTTATGGTTCAAAATCATCGGCTTCCTGCCCCAGCTGATCGGGGCCGTCATCGTCCTGGTCATCGGCATCCTGATCGCCTATGCTCTGGGAAGATTGGCGGAAAAGCTTTTTTCTTATACTCATATCGATAAATATCTTGAAAAAAAAGGCACTTTTCAAGAGATTAAGAAAAGCTGGTCGAGCTTCTCTTTCGCCAATCTGCTGGGAATCATCGTCAGATGGTTCTTCATCATCGCTACCATCATCGCCGTCGTCAATATCCTCCAGATCAATCAGCTGACCGGCTTTCTCAATAGCATCGTCTTTTACCTGCCCAACGTCCTGGGGGCCGTCATCGTCCTGGCCATCGGCATCGTGGTCGGCAATATTTTTTACGGCCTGATCGAAAAGGGCTTCGAGGCGACTAAGATCTCCAAGGCCTCGGCCCTGATCCTGGCCGATGTCGCCAAATGGGCGATCGTCATCTTCTCGCTCCTGGCCGCCTTGGTACAGCTGAAGATCGGCGGCCAGTTGATCCAGATCCTGTTCGGAGGCTTCGTGACCATGGTCGCGCTGGCCGGCGGTCTTGCTTTCGGTCTGGGCGGAAAAGACAAAGCCTCGAAATGGCTCGACCAAATCTTTAAAGAATAATTATGGAAAAAATTTTTCTCCTGCCGGATCTTCCTTTCGATTATAACGATCTGGAGCCTTTCATGTCCGAAGAGACCTTGAGGATCCACCACGACAAGCACCACGCCGCTTACGTGAAGGAGGCCAATTTCATCCTGGAAAGGCTGGACAAGGCTCGGGAAGGAGGCCTCGAGCTCAACCTTAAGGCCGAACTCAAGGCGCTGGCCTTCAATGCCGGCGGCGCCATCCTCCATTCTTTGTTCTGGGCCAACCTGGCGCCCCCGGGGACGAGCAAGGGCGAACCGGTAGGCAGCGTCAAGATGGCGATCGAAGAGGAGTTCGGCAGCTTCGAAAGATTGAAGGAGCAGCTCAACAAGACTGCCATGTCGGTCGAGGGGTCGGGTTGGGCGGCCCTGGTCTACCAGAAAGAAACGCGCCGGATCCTGCCCATGCAAATCGAGAAACATGACGTCAATCTTTATCCGGCCGTCCAGATACTTCTGGTCCTGGACGCCTTCGAGCACGCTTATTACTTGGATTATAAGAATGAAAAGGCCAAATTCTTCGAAGCCTTCTGGAATATCGCCAATTGGGAAGAGGTCAATAACCGCTTTGAGAAACTCATCCAATAGGAGGAATGATGGAAAAGGTGCAGATAGTGGTCTTCGCTCAGGACGAAGGTGGCAGCCGTTCTTTCTCAAAGACCCATGATTTAGGGGTCCTGCCCCCGATAGGGGGAAAATTGACCTTTCATAAGGAGTTCGGACAGGCAGAAATAAAAGAGATTGGCCTGACCCTGGAGACGGACGTCTGGGTGGTGAAAGCCGAAGCCCGCGAGGACTTCGCCACTCTGTCGCTCTATCTGATAGAAGCCGGCTGGAACGCCCTCACCTTAAAACGCTAAAAAAGCGTTTTTTCTTTAATTATTGACATTTTTTTAAAATTCGGGTAATATCTAAACAGTTTAAAACATAATTTTCTCGCGCGCAGGATAAGCAAGGCGTGCATCCTTAGCTTAAATACGGTCGCGAGCCTTTTATTTTATGGAAACGCAAATCAAACAAGAGAAACAATGCCATTTCTGCACCAACAATATCAATGATGTAGATTACAAGGACATCAACACCTTGAGGCGCTTTATCAGTTCTTACATGAAGATCCTCCCCAAAAAGAGGACCGGAACTTGCTCCTGGCACCAACGCAAGCTGGCCACCGCCATCAAGCGTGCCCGCACCATGGCTTTATTGCCTTTTACCAGGTAAAAATAATCAAGGGCAGAAAAAGAGATATTTTTCCTTTCTGCCTTTTTTGTTCATATGTTGAGTCTAAACGAGATCAAATTAGGAAAGCTTATCCGCATCAGTAACGAACCTTACGTCGTCATCAGGGCGGAACATCATAAGATGGGCCGCGGCGGCGCCGTGCTCAAGACCAA